>JAKFXB010000033.1 GCA_021731585.1 Alphaproteobacteria bacterium | reverse complement strand
GGAGCCATAAACACCACCATTCGTAATGGTAAAGGTCCCCCCTTGCAACTCCTGCATGGAAAGCTTGCCATCTCTGGCTTTTTGCCCCAAGCCAGCAATATCTTTTTCTATTTGAGCAAAGCTTTTTTTATTGGCATCTCTCACAACGGGAACAACGAGACCTTGCGGCGTTCCAACGGCAATACCAATGTCATAATAGTTTTTATAAATAATTTCATCGCCTTCAATTTCCGCATTCACGGCAGGGATTTCCTTAAGAGCCACAAGACAAGATTTGACAAAAAAGGACATAAAGCCCAATTTGACCCCATGTTTTTTCTCAAAAGAATCTTTGAGCCCAGCACGAAGATTCATCACATTTGACATATCCACCTCATTAAAGGTGGTGAGGATAGCCGCCGTATTTTGAGCTTCTTTAAGACGCTCGGCAATGCGCTGACGAAGACGACTCATCCGGACGCGCTCAACACGATTGTCATTTGGTTTTACACTTTTTTCGACGATTTCTTCTTCCACTTTTCCCTTATCGAGGAGGGTCAGAACATCCCCTTTTGTGAGGCGTCCCTCTTTACCCTTTCCTTCAATGCGTCGTGGATCAATCTGATTTTCAGCCACAAGCTTACGCACAGAAGGAGAAAGGGGAACTTCTTCCTCTTCTTGGGGTAGAGGTTTGGATGCAGGAGTAGGTGCAGCAATTGCAGGAGTTGCCCCTTCCGCCACCCGTCCAATGACCGCGCCCACATTCACAGATGCTCCTTGAGGGGCGAGTTGTTCAGATAAAACGCCCGCAGCCGGCGAGCTCACTTCAAGAGTCACCTTATCCGTTTCCAACTCGACCAAAGGCTCATCTGATTTTACAGGCTCCCCTTTTTGCTTTAACCACCGTGCAATGGTAGCTTCCGTAATCGATTCCCCCATGGGTGGAACAACAATATCTTTTGACGACTGAGCACTCATTTTTTTCCTCACTTCACAAGATCTAGCGCTTGGCTAATGATAAGATTTTGTTCAAACATATGACGACTTAAAAGACCTGTTGCTGTGGACGCTGATTCAGGCCTCCCCACATAAATTGGCCGTTTTGCCTTTATATCAATTTCTTTTAACACATCTTCTAAGCGACGATCAATAAAGGTCCATGCACCCATGTTGATGGGTTCCTCCTGGCACCAGATAAGCTCAGCATTTTTATATGGTTTTAAGATCTCTACAAGTTTTTCCTGAGGAAAAGGGTAGTATTGTTCTAAACGAATCAAGGCAATGTCTTCAATCCCTTCATCCAAGCGTCTTTGAAGCAATTCATAGTAAATTTTGCCTGAACAAAGGATAACCCGCTTGATATGAGGAGAAGGCGTTAAAGTATCAGGAATAACCTTTTGAAAAGATGTGCCAACCTCAAAATCGGGAAGCGGGGAGAATGACTTCTTATACCGCAGCAATGATTTAGGCGTCATAATGATCAAAGGTTTACGAAATTTGCGATGAACCTGACGTCTTAAAACATGAAAATAGTTTGCTGGTGTCGTACAATTGACAACTTGCATGTTGTCTTCAGCACACAATTGTAAATAGCGCTCTAAGCGGGCTGATGAGTGCTCAGGCCCCTGCCCTTCATAACCGTGAGGAAGAAGCATAACGAGCCCCGACATCCGCAGCCACTTCATTTCCCCTGCAGAAATAAACTGGTCAATAATCACCTGGGCGCCATTAGAAAAGTCACCAAATTGCGCTTCCCATAAGACAAGAGAACGCGGCTCTGCAAGACTATATCCCACCTCAAAACCAAGAACCGAGGCTTCTGCAAGGGGGCTATCCCAAACTTCAAAGGTGGCTTGGGCCGGTGAAATATGGTTAAGGGCCAGGTACTTTTCTTCTGTTTCTTGATCATATAAAACCGCATGGCGCTGACTAAAGGTCCCGCGTCCACAATCTTGACCACTTAGTCGCACTAAGTGCCGTTCAAGAAGAAGAGAGCCAAAAGCAAGAGCTTCGGCAAAAGACCAATCAATCGGAGCGTCTCCTTTTCCCATAGCCCCTCTTCCAGAAAGAAATCGCTCAAGCTTGGGGTGAAGATGAAAACCCTTTGGAACCTTATTCAAAGCTTCGCCTATAGAAGCAATGGTTTCTTTCTTTATTCCTGTTATTTCAGGCGCATTATTAGATAATTTTGGAGAGAAGCCTTCCCACTTTCCTGAAAGCCAATCCGCCTTTGATGGTTGATAAGAAGTTGATCCTTGGAAGTTTTCCTGAAGATTATGTTCTATTGTTCTTTCAATGGCTTCCACATCTTCTTGGGTTAAAGCCTTTTCTTTGAGTAATTTTGCAATATAACCCTTGCTCGTAAAAGGATCGTGTTTAATAGCTTTATACATCAAAGGTTGTGTGAAGGAGGGCTCATCAGCCTCATTATGCCCAAATCGCCGATAGCAAACAAGATCTACAACCACGTCAGATCCAAAACTATGGCGATATTCAGCAGCAAGACTCATCACCTTAACAACAGCTTCTGGATCATCTCCATTGACATGAAAAATGGGCGCTTGAACAATCATAGCAATGTCAGAACAGTGAGCTGAGGAGCGTGCAAAAGCTGGGGCGGTTGTAAATCCAATTTGGTTATTAATAATGATGTGAAAGGTCCCACCCGTTTGATAACCATGGAGCTGAGAAAGCATAAAAGTTTCTGCCACAAGTCCCTGCCCTGCAAAGGCCGCATCTCCATGGAGCAGTAGCCCCATAATTTTTTTTCGCTCAGTATCTTTGTATTGAGTTTGCTTCGCCCTGACCTTACCGACAACGACAGGATCTACTGCTTCAAGGTGGGACGGGTTAGCCGTTAAGGAAAGATGTAACTTCCTTCCCTCAAATTCCCGATCTGTAGAAGTTCCCAAATGGTATTTGACATCCCCTGACCCTTGCACTTGGTCGGGCTGTGGATTTTGCCCTTGAAATTCAGAAAAAATGGCGCGATAGGATTTTCCAAGGATGTTCCCCAGAACATTAAGTCGACCTCGATGGGCCATTCCAATGACAACTTCCTGCACGCCGAGCTCAGAAGAGCGCCGCAGCATCTCTTCCAGCCCCGGAATTAAGCTTTCAGCGCCATCCAAGCCAAAACGCTTTGCCGCCGGATATTTAACGTGCAGAAATTGCTCAAAGGCTTCAGCGGTAACCAATTCCTTTAAAATCTTCTTTTGCCAGGGCCGATCATGGATGGGTTCAGCCAGACCCAATTCTCCCTCACCCTCAATGCGCTTTTGAAGCCAAAGCTTTTTCTCTGGATCTTGGATATGGAGAAATTCAACACCAATAGTTCCGCAATAGGTTTTGCGTAATCTCTCTAAAATTTCATTTAATGTCGCATAGGCCAGCCCGAGAACATCATAAATAAAGATCGGACGATCATAATCCGCCTCCGTAAAACCATAGGTTTTTGGATCCAGTTCCGGATAATGATTTTCTTTTAAAAGATGCAACGGATCCAAATTGGCAATCATATGACCACGAGCCCGATAGGCACGAATTAGCATGATTGCTCGAATAGAATCCACAATGGCACTTTGAACGTCTTCAGAGGCAACTTCTTTGGAGAGCGAGACTTCCTTTTTTTCTTCTAAGAGAAGACGCCCCCAGCTGGGGCCTAATAAATCTTTTAAGGCTTGTTCTTCGCTCTCCCCTAAGGATGAAAAAAAGTGCCGCCAGTCAAGACTTACATCAGAGGGATTTTCCAAATAGGATTCATAAACATGCGCAATATAAGGTGCATTATCACCCGTTAAAAAGGAGCGGCTTTCATCCGCCCAGGTTGGAGAGGGAGCTGGTTTTCTAGAATCACTCATGACTAAACCCAACCTTCATTTTTGTCCCTTTTTCAAAGAAACCCCATTTTTTAAAAGGTCATAAAGAGTTTCTCCAATTTTTGCTGGTGAGTCAGCAACGACAACACCCGCATTCTTTAAAGCTTCAATTTTTTCCTCAGCGCCTCCTTGAGACCCAGAGATAACAGCACCCGCATGCCCCATTCTTCTTCCAGGAGGTGCGGTCATTCCTGCTATAAAGCTTACCACAGGTTTAGGATTTTTGCATGATTTCAAAAACATCGCGGCTTCTTCTTCAGCTGTTCCGCCAATTTCTCCAATAAGTACAATGGATTCGGTTTTAGAATCTGCGTGAAATAACTCAAGACAATCCACAAAACTAGTGCCATTGATGGGATCGCCGCCAATTCCAATGCAGGTTGATTGTCCTAGGCCCACTGCTGTTGTTTGCGCAACCGCTTCATAGGTTAAGGTTCCGGAACGGGAGATAACCCCCACACTTCCCGGCCTGTGAATAGAACCCGGCATAATGCCAATTTTACACGCTCCTGGTGTAATGATCCCAGGACAGTTAGGTCCAATAAGGCGGGTGGATGAACCACATAAGGCCCGTTTCACACGCAACATCTCCAAAATAGGAATTCCCTCCGTAATGCACACAACAAGGGGGATTTCCGCATCAATGGCTTCTAAAATGGCATCCGCAGCAAAGGGAGCAGGTACATAAACAACGGATGCCGTGGCTTCCGTTTTTTGGACGGCCTCCATAACTGTGTCAAAAACAGGCAAGTCTAGATGTTTAGTACCACCTTTTCCAGGCGTAACGCCTCCCACCATTTTTGTTCCATAGGCAATGGCTTGCTCCGAATGAAAGGTTCCTTGAGCCCCTGTGAACCCTTGGCAAATAACTTTTGTGGACGCATTAACAAGAACAGACATTATTAAGCGGCCTCCTTCACTTCTTTAACAATAAGTTGGGCAGCTTCTGACAGATCATCTGCTGACAAGATCGGGAGCCCTGATTTAGAAAAAATCTCTTGCCCTAAGGCTTTGTTTGTTCCTTCAAGACGAACAACTAAAGGAACCTTAAGCTGAACTTCTTTAACCGCAGCAACAATACCTTCCGCAATAATATCACAGCGCATGATGCCGCCAAAGATGTTCACCAAAACCCCTCTTACATGGGGGTCAGACAGAATGATTTTAAAGGCCTCTGTAACCCTTTCTTTTGGCGCTCCCCCTCCAACATCTAGGAAATTTGCAGGTGCTCCTCCATAAAGTTTGATAATATCCATGGTCGCCATGGCAAGGCCTGCTCCATTGACCATGCATCCGATGTTTCCTTCTAATTTAATATAGGAAATCTCATGGAGAGCCGCTTCTCGTTCTACGGAATCTTCTTCGTCTAAATCACGCAAATCTTCAATATCTTGATGACGGTAGAGGGCGTTATCATCAAAGCTCATCTTTGCATCCAGAGCGAGAATTTTTCCCTCCTTTGTCAAAACAAGAGGGTTAATTTCAATCAAACTAGCATCAAGGGCCATAAAAGCTTCATAGAGCCCTTTGGTAAGCTTCGTCAGCTCTTTCACTTGATCTCCTTTAAGCCCAAGACCAAAGGCTAGTTTACGGCCCTGGAAAGGCTGAAATCCGGCCACAGGATCGATGGTGGCCTTGATAATTTTTTCAGGATGATTTGCGGCCACTTCTTCAATTTCAACGCCCCCTTCGGTGGAAGCTAAAAAGGTGACTCGGGACGTCACACGATCCATTAAAAGGCTGAGGTAAAATTCCTTTTCAATGGCGCAGCCCTCTTCCACATAGACTTTTTTCACAAGCCTTCCTTGAGGCCCAGTTTGAGGAGTAATCAAGGTCATTCCCAATATTTGGTCAGCAAGAGTTGTCACCTCTTCAATGGAGTGGGCAAGTTTTACCCCCCCGCCTTTTCCACGACCACCGGCATGGATCTGCGCTTTGACAACCCAAGGGGACCTCTGTAATTTTTGAGCCACTTCTTGGGCTTCTTGAGACGTAAAGGCAACGCTTCCTTGAGGAACAGCAACGCCAAAAGATTTTAGGACCGATTTCGCCTGGTATTCATGGATATTCATGGGAGGAGATTCCTGTGTTAAGCTAAACTTGCTTTTTTATTGAGAGTCTGGACGGCATCAACAAGCTCACGCACAGCTGCAACCGAATGATCAAACATAATGCGTTCTTCTTTATTCAAGGGAACTTCAATGATTTTTTCAACACCTTTTTCTCCAATCACCACAGGAACACCTACGTAAAGATCTTTTATACCATATTCACCTCTAAGCCAAGCGGCACAGGGGAAAATCCGTCTTTTATCTTTCAAATAGGATTCAGTCATCGCAATCGCAGAAGAGGCAGGCGCATAAAAGGCAGAGCCTGTTTTCAGAAGGTTGACAATTTCCCCGCCCCCTTCACGCGTCCGTTGAACAATTTCTTCAATTCTCTCGGTCGTTGTCCAACCCATTTCAATTAAGTCCGGTAAGGAAACTCCTGCTACCGTTGAGTAACGAATTAAGGGCACCATGCCGTCCCCGTGGCCTCCAAGAACGGAAGCATGAACGTCTTCAACAGAAACATTAAATTCTTGCGCTAAAAAATATCTGAATCGAGCACTATCCAAAACACCAGCCATTCCCACAACCCGCTCATAGGGAAGGCCTGAGGCTTCGCGCATGATCCACACCATCACATCTAAAGGATTGGTGATCACAATCACAAAAGCATGAGGACAATGGTGGCGAATTTCATTACCCACAGTACGTATGATTTTGGCATTAATCTCGAGTAAATCATCTCGACTCATTCCTGGTTTTCGAGGAAGACCAGCGGTGACAATAACAACGTCTGCTCCTGCAAGATGGCAATAATCATTCGTTCCAATAAATTTTCCGTCATAACCTTCAATAGGTGCGGCCTCAGCAATATCAAGAGCTTTTCCTTGAGAAATCCCTTGAGTCACATCAATAAGAACCATATCCCCCAGCTCTTTAAGCCCTATAAGATAGGCAAGCGTCCCTCCGATTTGACCGGCACCGACAAGGGCAATTTTGGTCGCGACATTCTTTTATTCCTATTTTTTACTCTTTATAAATTATTACTCTCTTTCACCTGTTCCGACAAGCCAGATG
>JAKFXB010000049.1 GCA_021731585.1 Alphaproteobacteria bacterium | reverse complement strand
AAAAAATTGTTGCATACTTTGACCCTTCCTCTCTTTTTATTTCTTTTCAATACATTAGAAGCAAAAGCTGCTTGTTCTCAGGCTTTGTCATGTCCTTCTCATTTACAAGAGGGCCCCCTCTCAGAGGGTTCTCTCTCAGAGAGCTCACTGAAGATCGTTGAGACTCTTCAAAAGGATAAAGACTTCCAATCGCTTCTAAACGAATCCTCTCAAAAACGAGATACTGTTTTAGAAAGCAAAGAGTTTCAGGATGTTGTTGGGGCTCTTAGAGCTTCAACGCTTCCGGCTCAAAAGCCGTTGCAGAGCTCTCAAAATCCCACAGGGATAACGAGAAACACATCCGCAGAGCTCTCTCTCTTCGTGTCCTTTTCTTTGGGAGAGAAGGCTCTTTTGAACTTGGCTATTGATGCTAAGCTTTACGGAGCCACTCTTGTTCTCAGGGGTTTTAAGGATGGCAGTTATGCTCAAACGGTACACGCTCTCCAAAAGATCATTCAAGAAACAGGCCAAGGATTTATCATTGATCCAGAGTTGTTTTCTCTTTTCTCTGTGACAGCTGTGCCTACCTATGTCTTAAGCCGCTCTTTTCAGCAGACTCTTGAGTCTAAGACTCTCGAGCCACAGGTTTTCGAACGGACCCAAACACCCATTCATGACCGCCTTCAAGGTCATGTGAGTCTTCACTATGCTTTAGATATGTTTACCAAAGAAGGAGATCTTAAGGAAGAAGCCAATTCTCTTTTAGAAAATACTCAATTAAAGGGAGGCAACTCACAATGAAGAAGGGAATTCTCTTATTTTTTTGTTGGGCCTGTTTCTTCCCTTGGATGAGTGTCGCCAGTCCAACGGCTAACCTTAAGGCAGGAGACAAAACGGCTCAGAATTTCCTGACTCAGTTGGAGGCAAAAAAGCGAGAAGCAGGACACCATCCTTTTTATGCCGGACATTCAAATGCGGCTCAACTCAAAGACAGCGATCTTAAGGGAAAGGCTCAAAGCCTCCATCAATCTGATCCTGTAAGTCAAATGCTTCATCACAGCACTAACTCTCGCCCTCAAGTTAAAATTGATCCCTCAAAAGATTCTCTTATGACGGGATCTCAAGAAATTATGGCGTCCCCTTTACAGGTGATTGGCGGAGAAGGAACCTATGTTATGGAGGTACAGCAAGGCGGAACAAATGAAATCGTAGTTTGCGAAGAAGCTGGGGACGATGCGAAGTATACCTGTCATTTGAATCTGCTTGTCATAATAAAAGAAGAGCTCTGGCCTATTCAACAGGGATCCTTCAGTATAGGGGGGCCTGCTATCTATACATCTTATGGTTATCTCCTTAACCGTTGGCCTCGAGAAAGAAGAAGGCATTTTGTGGGTTATATACAAGTTGACCAATCAACGCTAAAAGCCTTTATCTCAAGTCAAACAGGTATCCCTGTCACTCAAATACTCTCAGCCTCTGCTTCTCCAGTAGGAGAGAGGATACACGTATCTCATAAGCGTTACACCTTTGAGGTATTTCAGTTTAATTATAGCTACCAGCCACGTATAAAAGTTCCTTATGATTCATGGATGGATGGGTGTAAAGCTCTTGAAGAAAGAGTTGATCAAGGGCTTTGTCATTATGATACGAAAGAATGTACCCAAGGGCCTCAAACACGCATTATTGAAGGTATTCCCATTACTAAAGCGTGTTGGGAAGAAAAACTAACCTATGCTTGTGACTTTCCTACAAAAGATGATTGCGGACCTTTAAGGGCACGAGGTTGTGTTCAGATTAACTCTGTCTGCAAACAAAGTATAGGGAATACTTGCGTTGCCTACACTCAGACCTATCAATGCAGAGGAGAAAGCAAAAACTCTTATCACATCACAGGAGGAAACACGCCTTTCTGTCTTGATGGTAATTGCCGAGATCAAAGCTGGGAAGCCAATGATGAGATGATGTCTTCCATAGCGCAGTTGAGTCTTCTTAAGGACATGCAAGGAAAGTTCAATTCCATCTTTGAAGGAAAAGAACATCAATGCTCAAAGCACATCATGAGCTTTAAGGATTGCTGTGGATCGGGAAAAGGCTGGGGAAAAAGCTTAGGTCTTGGAGGATGTGATGATACTGAAAAGATTCTCCAGAAAAAGCGTCAAGCCCGCTTATGCCATTATGTAGGAACTTACTGCGCTAAAAAGAAGTTAGGCGTATGCATCAAGAAAAAATCCTCCTTTTGTTGCTTTGGATCAAAACTTCTCAAAGCTTTTCAAGAACAAGGACGACAACAAATTGGACTTGGCTGGGGCGCACCAAAACATCCACTATGCAGAGGCTTTACCATAGAAGAAATCCAACGCATTGACTTTTCTAAGCTGGACCTCCGAGAAGCCTTTGAAGATCTCATGAAAAACTATACGCCCGATAAAATAGGCAATATGAGCCCTACAGCAGAGAAGAAAATAGAAACAACGGATTTAGATAAGGTGGGTCAAGAAATTCTTCATAAATCACAAGCTACCCAAGTCCAGGACGTAAGTAAAAGAGTGGGTGAGCGGGTCGAAATACTTAAAAAAGTGCGACACGCAAGTCATTGAAAGGAGTTGTTTATATGAATACATCATAAACCATCCATGCCACTGGATGAACCTAGGGGTCTGAATAAAGAGCGACCCTGACAATGTAACGAAACATGGAAACATGTGGGGATGAAATCGTGAGAAACCGTCCCTCCTGGTAACTACAAACTGGGTGAGTGCTAGGTAGGCGGTATGGCGAACATATGTGAATCTGCAATAAAGATCGTTAGAATTAATAAGTGAAAGTAGTTGAAACACTTAAACCAAAAGGTAAAGGAGACAGGAGGATGACTATTTTTTTTGTATCCTCGTGGTCAACAAGTCTCTCGGTCGACAGCAGGCGCCTAACCCGTCGTACTTCTTAAATGAAACGTGGAAACCCCGTATTGTCCCCAATTTTTGGGACGGTGGATCGTAAGAAAAACTTATGGCAGTGCGGATTTGGGATGTTGGAAGAAGCGAAGGCTGTCCTGTAATGGGGCAGATAAGGGTTTAAACGTTACCCTCTGCGAAAGCAGGCCCACGTCCAACTGGTCTTTCTTTGCAAGAGAAACTGGAGAACTGTAAGTATGAGGAAAAGCAAATGACGGCAGGATATATAAAACTGACTGGTGCATCCGCAACTTCTAACCAAACTTGGCTCACCATTAATTGGGGACAAGTGGGTAAAGAAGTAAAACGGCTACAGATGCGTATTGCAAAGGCCGCGCGAGAAAAACGCTACGGCAAAGTGAGAGCTTTGCAGTGGATTTTGACGCACTCCTTCTCTGCCAAGCTATTGGCGGTGAAAAGAGTAACTCAAAGCTCAGGAGCCAAAACTCCTGGGGTTGATGGCGTTACCTGGAAAACATCTAAACAGAAGATAAAAGCGGTTAAATCATTACAGAGGCGAGGATATAAAACCCAGCCTTTGCGTCGAATATATATCCCTAAAAGTCGAGGGGGACAAAGGCCACTCTCAATCCCTCCTATGCGCTGCCGAGCGATGCAAGCATTGCATCTCCTGGCACTAGAACCCGTAGCGGAGATGAGAGCAGATAAGAACGCTTATGGCTTTCGGCCTAAACGTTCTACGGCAGATGCTATCGAGCAGTGCTTTAATATGCTTGCTAAGAAAGTATCACCCTCCTGGGTTTTAGAAGGAGATATTCGAGCCTGTTTTGATTCCCTGAGCGGATCATGGATACAAGAAAATATCCCTATGGATAAGCTTTTGCTAACTAAATGGCTCCGAGCAGGGTACATAGAAGAAAAGACTTTGCATTCTACCTTTGATGGAGTTCCGCAAGGGTCGGTCATCTCACCTTGCATTTTAGTACTCGCTCTTAGCGGGTTGGAAGAGGCGGTTAAAAGCGCCATATCCAGAAGAAATGACAAGGTGCACGTGATCTCCTACGCAGACGACTTTGTGATTACCGGAGCTTCAAAAGAAGTCCTGGAAAACAAAGTGATGCCAGTAGTGGTGTCCTTCTTAAAGGAGCGTGGTTTGGAACTTTCGCAAGCGAAAACAAAGATTACGCATATTGATGAAGGGTTTGATTTTCTCGGCTTTAATGTACGCAAATACAAGGGTAAACTTCTTATTAAACCCTCCAAGAAGAATGTAAAATCCTTCCTGGACACAATCCGAAAATTAATCAAATCTAATGCAACTACAACAACAGAGGCACTCATTTATCAACTGAATCCAAGGATCAGAGGATGGGCGAATTACTTCTGTCACGTTGTTGCCAAAGAAACCTTCAGCTATGTAGACCACTTTATCTTCCAGACGATTCTGCAATGGGTAAAAAGAAGACATCCAAATAAGAGTGTCGAATGGAAGTTGAAAAAATACTACCGTTCTCAAGGCCTCAGAAACTGGATATTTTCAACTGCAGTAATGGGAAAGAAAGGACAAAAAGTCTTTCTTAATCTCTTTTCTGCAACACAAATTCCCATTCGTAGACATCTTAAAATTAGAGCCGAAGCTACACCTTACGATCCTCAATATATGGAATACTTCTTGAAACGAAAAGTTATTAAGCGGAAAGCCATAAAGAGTGATCAGAAGCATAGTTCTTCGAACTCTAATTATTCCAGAAATGCTCTTGGGCAGCCGGGTCGTTTAAAAACGGCCTTTGAAAGACTTGAGCCGTGTGCTCCGAAAGGCGCATGCACGGTTCTTATGGGAGCTCAAACCGGCAACGGTTTGAGCTTACCAGACGGAATGCTGACACATGGAAAGTAAGTCAGTGTCCAGCTCAATGCTCAGAAAGTTTGTTGAGAGATGGAGATCTCTAATGCCTCTTAGTGCAGTTTTGAGGCAGATAGTTTTTTCCTTTGTTTTTTTTCTGAACGTCTACTCTTTATTTTCAATGTCTGTTGCAAAGGCTACTTCTCATTCTTTAAGCCCATCTCATGAGAAGCGTGAGGATTCTTTAAAAGTTGGGTCAAGCAGCTCTTTTAATGAGGGGTGGAGGCCTCAGGCCTCCTTCTTCGAACGCCGTGCAGAGGGCTGGCATTGGTATGAGGAGATTCCAAGAGACAACAAAATAGAAGAGAGAAAGAAGAACTCCTTAAAGGAGGGCCCCTCCGGCAGAAACTCTCCTTTAAGGAGCTCCCCTTTCTCTTCTCCTACCCCAACGGAGAAAATTGAGGCTCAGCGCAAGGCACTCGAGGCAAAGCTACATACAGCTATTCTCGAGCCTTCTCATAAGAATATCATAACTTACATTCTCGCGCAAAAAGCGTTGATGGATCAAAGTGAGCGGTTTTCTGAATCGTGGCAACGGGTGGTCATGACCACACCTGCATTGGATGAGACATTGGTTCATCCCGTCGATCAGAACGCAAGACATGTCTATTATCAGGAGCGAAATCAGGAGATTACAAAGCGCATTAAAGCCTTGGCTCAAGAGTATGGGTTGTTCTTTTTCTTTAAGGGCGAGTGTGCTTACTGTCATCACTTTGCTCCTGTTGTAAAGCATTTTGCTAAAAAGCATGGTTGGTCTGTTTTGGGGGTTTCTCTGGATGGAGGAACGTTACCAGAATTTCCTGGAGCCAAACGAGACAATGGCATGGCAACTCGTCTCCAAGTGTCTCATGTCCCCGCCCTCATTGCCTTTCATGCAAGCTCAGGACAAATGATTCCTTTGGCTTATGGACTTATTTCCGAAAGTGAAATTGAAGAAAGGATAGATCTTTTAACGCGAACATTTGGCTCAGGAGTCATTCATGACAAAGTCATTCATAACGGCGTAAAAAAATGAAAAAAATATTCACCCAACAAAACTTGAGAAAAAAATCTCTAGATCCCTATGAGAACAGGGAGGTGTCTCAAAGGAATCTAGAGAAAGAACTCTTTCCTCCTGATGTGTATGACAGAGAGAAAGAGCTCCAGCGGATGGCTAAACGTGACATTACATCAATAAGGAAGAGACTGCGATGATTTTTATTTTTTTAAAATCAATAGGTTTAAAAAAAACCAAAGAGTCTCAACTCTACGAGTCTCAACTCAACGGATCTCGATCCGATAGATTAAAATCCTCTGAATCAAGATTCATTGAATCGAGATTCTCTGAATCGAGATTTGGGTTATTGGGATTTTCCTTAATATTCCTTTTGTTGGGAAGTTCTCTGGCCAATGGCATGCAAGCTAATCTTGATAGAGCTTTTCGGACCCTTGGCATGGCTCATAATGTGACGACGGGAGGAGGCTATCAAGATCAAACAGGTGGCTTTTATACGGGCGGAAGTCTCTTTGCACGCTCTAAAGTGAATAATGCGGATCTGCTTTCTCTGCAGATGCCCCATTATCGTGCGGGATGTGGAGGCATTGATCTCTTTATGGGCGGGTTTAGTTATATCAATGCCCAGCAGTTTATTGCCCTTCTCCGGAACATTGGAAGTAACGCAAGTGGTTATGCCTTTAATCTAGCTCTGGCCACAGTGACACCTCAGATTAAGAGTGTTTTGGATGATCTTTTGGCTAAGGTCCAAAAGATGACCAATCAAAGCATTAATTCCTGTGAAGCAGCCGCAACTCTTGTCGGAGGCGTTTGGCCTCAATCTGATGCGAGTTCTCAATTGCTTTGTAATGCCATGAGCAAAGATCTTGGCATTGCAACCGATTGGGCTCAAGGACGGCAAAAATGTGGCTCTGAAGTCCAAAGAGAAGTTGTCTTAAACCGGAAAGCTGAAAGACCAGGATTTAGAGATATGTTGGGTGATGAGTTTAATGTGGCTTGGAAAGCGATTCTAAAGAATGGCTTTTTAGCTCATAATAGTGACCTCGCTGAGTTCTTTATGACCCTCTCTGGTACCATCGTTTCAAGACGTGTAGGAGAGGGTTTAGAGGTTAAGGTCCTTCCTTCAAAAAGCAATGATCCTCAATTGATAGCCGCATTGCTGACAGGAAACGTGCCTGCTCAGATCTATAGATGCGATA
>JAKFXB010000072.1 GCA_021731585.1 Alphaproteobacteria bacterium | reverse complement strand
GTCTTGGCTGAGGGGATTCATTAAAATCAGGTGTTTATCGATACCTCCGAAAAGTTTAGCGTCCTCCTTAGACATAAAAGACCAGGTGATGACTTCTGTCAAACCTTGACTTGCAAGACGATCGCGGATGACAAAACGCCGTTCCTGGGCAGGAGCTAAGGATTTTTGTTCAGGTCGTTCTCCATAAGGAATGGAAGGAATTGTATCATAGCCCACAACCCGCAAGATTTCTTCCACCAGATCTGCTTCTTGAGTGATGTCGAAACGCCAAGAGGGAGGAGTGACGCCGTAGCCGGTTTCATCTTCAATAAGTTTAAAACCAAGGCTGTATAATATTTTTTCGGCTTCCATAGAATCAACAGCCAAGCCGCCAAGAGTCTCAAGACGTGCGGTAAAAAAGGGGATTTCCAGCTCTTCATAGGGGGGCTGACCTTCCACAAGAACTGTGCTGGCTTCTCCGCCACAAATATCCAGAATCATTTGGGTGGCAGCCTCTAGACCCGGGAGAGTCGAGAGGGGATCCACACCCCGTTCAAAACGGTGGCGGGAATCGCTGATAATATTGGCAGCTCGACCCGTAATGGACGTATGAATAGGATCAAAAAAAGCCGATTCCAAAAAGACGGTATGAGTTGTCTCGTCGCACCCTGTGCTTTCACCGCCCATTACGCCTGCAAGAGAGATGACTCCCGTGTCATCGGCAATGATAGTCATTTCATCGGAAAGGGTATAGGTTTTTTCGTCGAGGGCTTTAAATGTCTCTCCTGTTTTCGACAATCGAACGAAAAGATTTCCTTTAATTTTATCGGCATCAAAAACGTGAAGGGGGCGCCCCCAATCATAGGTGAAAAAATTTGTGATATCGACGAGGGCTGAAATAGGCCGCAGACCAATAGACCGCAGCTTTTTCTGAAGCCATTCAGGGCTCGGGCCATTTTTAAGGCCACGTATCATCCGCCCTGTAAAATAGGGGCAGGCCTCAGGGGCAACCTTTAGGGAAAGGGGACAAGGAAATGTACCTGAAATCTTTGCTGTCTTTAATGGTTTTAGAGTGCCAATTCCAGTTGCGGCAAGGTCGCGAGCGACCCCATGAACGCTGAGGCAATCGCTTCGATTGGGGGTGACTTCAATTTCAATAAGAGGATCATCCAATCCCAGCCATTCTGCATAGGATTTTCCAAGAGGGGCCTGAGAATCAACTTCGATGATGCCCTCAGAGGCCTCTTCCAACAGAAGCTCTTCACTTGAACACAGCATGCCAAAGCTATCTACATCTCTCACCTTCCCCACTTTCAGAACTTGTTGGGTTGAGGGGATGATGTGACCTGGGCGTGCGAGAACAGTTTTGAGTCCTTTGCGAGCATTTTTTCCCCCGCAAACGACCTGAATCACTTCACTTCCCGTTTGGATTTTGCAAACTTGGAGACGATCCGCATTGGGATGCTTTTCGGCTTCGATAATTTCACAGATTGTAAAAGGCGCTAGCGCCTCTCCAGGATTCTTGATTTTATCCACTACAAGGCCAAGGCTTGTCAGCTTTTCTGAAATTTCCTCAAGACTTGCCTTTGTATCTAAATGTTCTTTAAGCCATGAAAGGGTAAACTGCATAATACCTACTCCCGTGCTTCTGGAACGAAACCATAATGGTTTAGCCACCTTAAATCGGATTCAAAAAAGAGGCGCAAATCCTCAATGTCGTATTTGAGCATGGCAATGCGCTCAAGGCCCATACCAAAGGCAAAACCTTGGTATTCCTTGGGATCAATATCGCAATTGCGCAGCACATTAGGATGCACCATCCCGCATCCTAAAATTTCAAGCCAGCTACTGCCCTTCCACCAAATATCAACTTCAGCGGAGGGTTCGGTGAAGGGGAAATAGCCAGGGCGGAACCTGAGCTTAAGAGAGGGATCTTCAAAGAAAAGGCGACAGAATTCTTCGAGGCAACCCTTTAGATGGCCCATGTGGGTGTGCTTATCAATCACAAGTCCTTCAATTTGGTGGAACATGGGCGTGTGAGTGGCATCATAGTCAGAGCGATAAGTGCGACCTGGCGCAATAATACGAATGGGCGGCTGGGTTTTAAGCATTGTCCGAATTTGCACAGGGGACGTATGGGTGCGTAAAACAAGGGGTTGACCCGTGGTGGAGGAGGGGAGATAAAATGTATCCTGCTCCTGTCGCGCGGGATGATCTGGCGGAAAGTTTAAAGCAGTGAAATTATAGAAATCTTCCTCGATATCGGGCCCTTCAGCCACTACAAATCCCATCTGGCCAAAGATGTGAATGGCTTGATCCATGACATGGCTCAAGGGGTGAATATTACCAGTTGTTCTTGGGCGTGGAGGTAGGGTGACGTCCAGGGTTTCAGACGCTAAACGTTCCTTTAAGCTATCCTCTTCAAGGATTTCTTTGCGCTCCTCAAGAGCCGTTGTGAGAACGTCCTTCAATGCATTGAGCTCAGCTCCTAAAGTGCGTCGTTCTTCAGGTGTTTTTTGACCAAGGTCCTTCATCAAAAGCGTTAGATCACCCTTTTTCCCAAGAGCCTTGACACGCAAGTCCTCAAGTCCTTGAAGGGTAGAGGTTCCTTCCAAATCCTTTAAAAAGGTACGTTTTAATTGCTCCATTTGAGTCATGGAAAATCCTTGGTTTTCAGAAACAGGATTCTTTTATAGCATAACATCTCCCCCATAAGCCAAGGGAAAACGACTCTTCTTATTTCTTAATTTATTTTTCCCGAATCTCAAAAATCTTAACGGAAAATTAACGGGATACTTGCTAAATTTTAAGAAATAAAGCTTAATGATCATAAGAAATTTGTATAAGAAATTGAACGACTTAACTGGGAGATAAGCGCATGAGAATACTATTAGTCGAAGATGATTCCTCGACAGCAAAAGTCGTTGAATTAACTTTAAGAACTGAAGGATTTGTGGTGGATACGACGGATCTGGGGGAAGATGGGCTTGAAATTGGAAAACTCTATGATTATGATTTGATTATTCTTGATCTTATGCTTCCTGATATGGATGGGTATGAAGTTCTAAGGCGTTTTAGAGCGGCCAGTATCGCAACACCGATTCTTATCCTTTCGGGCCTTAGTGAAATTTCTGATAAGGTGAAAGGTCTTGGCTTTGGTGCCGATGATTACCTTACAAAGCCTTTTAATAAGAATGAATTAAGTGCACGCGTACAAGCCGTTATTCGTCGCTCAAAAGGCCATGCCGAATCTATTATTCGCACAGGGCGTCTGATGGTTAATCTGCAAGCTCGCACTGTTGAAATTGATGGACGCCCTATTCGCCTGACGGGAAAAGAATATGCTATTCTTGAGCTATTGTCCTTGCGTAAGGGAGCGACCCTTACAAAGGAAATGTTCCTCAATCATCTTTATGGAGGCATTGATGAACCTGAGCTAAAGATCATCGATGTCTTTGTTTGTAAGTTGCGTAAAAAACTTTGTGATGCTTTAGGTGGCGATAATTATATCGAAACCGTTTGGGGGCGTGGTTATGTTTTACGCGACTCAAGCGAACTTCAAAATATGCCAATTTCTTCCTTAGAAAGAGTGGGAACTTAAACGGGGAGAAAGTTTAAGGATAAATGGGAAATTGTTGACAGAGGACTTCAACTTTTTCCCGGACGCTTTTCTCTTGGAACTCATCATTTTGAAGCACATCCGCAATCCAATGGCCGATTTGTGCAAATTCCTTTTCTCCAAATCCGCGAGTTGTTCCCGCAGGGGTTCCAAGGCGAATGCCCGAGGTTTGGGAGGGTGGCAGTGGATCAAAGGGAATCGCGTTTTTGTTACAGGTTAAGCCTGCGCGCTCAAGAGCGGCTTCGGCGTCAGCACCAGTGACGTTAAAAGGGCGTAAATCCACAAGAAGTAAATGACAATCTGTTCCGTGAGTGCTGATGTTCAGCCCCCGTTCCATGAGTGTATCGGAAAGAACCTGAGCATTTTTAACAACGTCAGCGGCGTAAGTTTTAAAGGAAGGTTTAAGAGCTTCTCCAAAAGCAACAGCCTTGCCAGCGATAACATGCATAAGAGGGCCACCTTGAATGCCTGGGAAAATGGCGCTGTTTAACTTTTTTCCAATGTCGGGATCGTTTGCGAGAATCATGCCTCCTCGGGGGCCGCGTAAGGTTTTGTGAGTGGTTGTCGTAATGACATGAGCATGTCCCACAGGAGAGGGAAAAACCCCGCCTGCAACGAGCCCAGCAAAGTGAGCCATGTCCACCATCAAAAGGGCACCCACCTCATCAGCGATTTTGCGAAAGGCTTCAAAGTCAATGGTGCGAGGATAGGCAGAGCCTCCAGCGATGATAAGTTTAGGGTGATGTTCAAGGGCCACAGCCCGAACTTCGTCATAATCAATCCGGTGGGTCTCTTTGTGGACGCCATAGCTGGCAATATTAAACCATTTCCCTGAAAGGTTAACCTTTGAGCCATGGGTGAGGTGGCCCCCTGCTGCCAAAGACATTCCCAAAATAGTATCGCCAGGGTTTAAAAAGGCCAGCAAGACCGCTTGATTGGCTTGAGAGCCAGAGTGGGGCTGAACGTTCGCGTAAGAGCACTTAAAAAGAGCACAAGCCCGATCAATGGCGAGCTGTTCCACCTTATCTACCCATTCACAGCCCCCATAATAACGCTTTCCTGGGTAACCTTCAGCATATTTGTTGGTCAGTACAGATCCTTGGGCGTCAAGGACAGCTCGCGAGACAATGTTTTCGGACGCAATAAGTTCAATTTGATTTTGCTCGCGCCTTAATTCGCCCCTGATGGCGGCATAAATCTCTGGATCAGTTTGAAAGAGATTTTCTGAAAAAAAATTTGCTGCGTTAACCATTCTTAAAGTCCTCTCTTTTAAACTGTTCTTATGACGAAGAAGACTAACAGATCAAACGTTCAAAATCTAGGGAGAGCGCGTCATGGTTGAAGAAGAAATTCGGAAAAGAGTCAAAAGTTTAAAAAGTCTTTATATGGATGTGTTGTGGTACATATTGGGAAGTGCTCTTTTCACCCTTCTCTGGTTCATTTTCGATCGCAATGAGATCTTTTGGCCAAAATACATTATGCTGATATGGAGTATTGCTCTGTTGATTGAAATGATTCGCAAAAAAGCCATCCCCCCTCTTTCAACCTACATTTTCTTTCTCAGTCCCGAATGGGAGGAAAGAAAAGTCAAAGAAATGTTGCAGCCCTATCGGGAGCAGCATAAAATTAGTCTCTCTCGTGATCGAAAGAAAAAGATTTAAAAATACTCAAGGCGCACAGAAAATAACTTTTCAAAGCGTTTGATGGCCGAGCTTGTGACAATCAAAATGATGCGATCATGAACTTTGATGAGGGTATCTTTTTTTGGTGAAAGCAGCTGTCCATCCCTAATAATAGCGCCCACCAAAAGGCTCCGGGACATATTAACTTCCTCAATGGACATGCCTAAAATACTTGATGTGCTGACGGCTTCGGCTTCAATCACCTCTCCGAAATTATCTCGAATAGAGTGTACGGTACGAATGCGTCCGCGGCGGACATATTGCAAAATAGTTGAAACCGTAAGGGCCTTGGGACTGATAAGGGAGTCTATTCCTAAGGAAATAATGAGACTTGAGTAGGAAGAGCTGTTGATGAGGGCCATGGTTTGCTCAGCGCCCATCCGTTTGGCCAAAAGGGAGGAAAGGATATTGACCTTGTCATCGGAGGTGACGGCGACAACCTTATTGGCAATTTTGGCATTAGCTTCCCGCAGAATTTCGCGGTCCAGAGCATCGCCCCGTAAAACAATGGTGCGTGAGAGTTGGTTTGCCACAAATGTCGCACGTTCCTTATCATTTTCCACAAGCATCAGAGAAATATCAGGATGGTTTGCCTCAATTTCTTCGGCAAGGCATAAGCCCACATTGCCTCCCCCTAAAATGAGAAGGCGTTGGGAGCGTACTTCATTAAAGCCAAAAGCTTCAATGCCATGGGTGAAATTTTTTTGAGGGAGCAAGAGATAAACCTCATCTCCCTCCTCAAGTTGATCTGATCCGGTGGGGATAAAACCGGCATCTCCTCTGACGATAAAAAGGACACTGAGATCAAGTTTGGGAAAGAGATTTTCTAAAAGACGGAGAGGAGTATTAAGGATGGGGGCCTTTTTTTGGCACCTTATTCCCACTAATTGAATCATATTATCAGCAAAGGGGATGGCTTCAAAGGTTCCCGGAAAATCAAGGCCACGGCCAATGGCTCGGGCTACTTCAAGTTCAGGCGAGATAATAAGATCAATGGGCATATTGTCTGGCTTGTAAAGATCCGTCCACTCGGGATTCAGATAGCTTTTGCTGCGTACACGGGCGATTTTGAGAGGCACATTAAATAGCGAATGAGCAATTTGGCAGGCGACCATATTGACTTCATCCGCAAAGGTTACGGCAATAATCATATCTGAATCCGCAAGCCCCGAGCGCGCTAAGACATCGGGGTGAGAAGCAAATCCAACGATGCCGCGAACATCAAGAGTCGCTGAAATGTGATTAATCAGCTCTTCCGAATGATCAACAACAGTAACATCATTATCATGAGTGGAGAGATAACGCGCGATGCTAAAGCCAACTTTTCCTGCACCACAAATGACTACTTTCACGTCGCCCTCTTGTTTTCTTTTTCATGAGGAGAAGTTGATCCTCTCGCCATAGTGTTGAGTTATAGCTCTTTTTCTAAGTAAAGGGCAAGATCATGCTCACTTAATTTGGTGACATCCTTTGTTATTTCCGCTGTTACTTTCGAGAGGGTTTGTTTACAAAGATTTGCTCGAATGTCTCCCAAGGTTTTGGGAGGAGAGATAATGATAAGTTCATCGAATTCTGCTTTTTCGTTGGCTTTTTCTAAAACTTGGCAGAGCTCCTTTGCAAAAAGTTCCTTTTGGTATTGATGCCAATCCGTACGGGGTTGGTACGCGTGACGGGCGGGATTGCTGCTTTCATAAGCTCTTCCTGGTTTATCGGGACCGTGTTCGCTGTCCTTTAAGTTTTCACCAACATAATCATGGTCTGTGATGTCATTAAGAACGGTATGATTTTTTGAAAAGATTCGAGCTCTAGCCCCATCAGCAACTAGGACCCATGTTGTTTTTTGTTTGCGCATGTGCAATCTCCCTATTGTGTGTCTATCATATAGTATGAAGAGAAAAGATAAATATCTCGTTAATGGACAATCTCTTTAATTGTTAGAAGAGGCATCCCGGTCGGTGTAATAGTAAGCTCTGTCTTGTAATTTTGAGGAATACAATTGTTTGTCCCATGACTGTCGCCGTGACATGTGACCTTGTGAATTTCTTTACCGTTATCTACATTCATATG
>JAKFXB010000158.1 GCA_021731585.1 Alphaproteobacteria bacterium | reverse complement strand
ATGTATTAATGTTACAATAAAAGTGGGAGCAAGAACATTATTTCAATAACCACAATGGAAAAAAATGAAAATTAGATTTTTCTTAAAAAACAAAAAGAATTATCTTATTGATTCTCAAGGAAATACTGCCCTTGAGATGGCTATTATTGGACCTGTTTTTTTTCTTCTTCTTTTAGGAATATTTGAAGTTGGTATGATAATGGTCATAAAAACGTCCATGGAAATGGCCATTTTAGAGACTGTACGTTTTGGAAGAACAGGAAGTACAGTTTCAGGACAAACCCCATCACAAACAGCTATAGGATTAGCTACAACTTACAGCTTCGGCTTGATTGATCCATCTAAAATGCGCCTTACGGTTACAGCATACCCTAGTTATTCTGCTATTCCTAACTTTAACGCACTTCCTGATAATGGGTCTCAGAATTTTGGAACCCCAAATCAATTTGCTGTTTATACCCTATCATATGATTGGCACTTCTTTACCCCTCTTGTAGGAGATCTTCTCAACCCTTCGGGCTTCATTACAATAAGAGCTTCTAGTGTTGTAATGAATGAGCCCAGTTAAGGAATAAAAATATGTTTATACGGAAACAAAAAATTAGAAAAGAAGACAATGGAGTTGTTACTATTGAATTGGCAATCATTTTACCCGTACTTCTTCTCTTATTTGTTGGTATGTTTGATATTTCAAATTTTATTTTTTGTCGTAATAAAATGATTCGAACAGCACAAGAACTTAGCAACGTTATTACCCGCGATAGTTTAACAAGACCCCAGCTAGATAGTCTTTTACAAGGAGCAAATCTTATTGCACAGCCCTTTGATTTTCAAACCTCTGGCAAAGTTATCGTAACTTCTATTTCCAAGCAAGATCCCTCCAAACCTCCTGCTATTATGTGGCAAGATAGCTATCCTAGTGGAGCAACTGGATCCAAAGTTACTAATATGAACGCTCTGCCAGGAAATTTAGTTTTAGGAACGGGCGAAACTATTATAGTTACGGAAGTATTTTATACATATCAGCCTACTTTTCCAGGATATGTCTTACAAAGCGATCAAACAGCTATATATGCACTCGCTGTTAAAGTACCACGTAAAGGTTCTATGATAACACTGCCAAATAGCTAATAAATACTTTTTATTTTAAATTATTACAAAAAAATGTTACAATGATTATTGTTGGAGGAGAAAATATGTTTTCTCAATTAAGAAAAGAAAAAAGGATGAAGTCTTTTTTTAGAGGAGAAAAAGGAGCGGTTGCAATTCTATTTGCGCTTTCTCTCATTCCTATTATTGGATTTTTAGGGCTAACCATTGATATTGGACAAATTTATCAAATACACGCAGTGATTTCAGGAGCTGTGGATTCTGCAACACTTGCAGGAGCAAGAGCGGGAGGAAGTAACAGTAACATGACACAACATGCTATTGCCGTTTTCAATGCCAATATTCCTGCTAGCAAATCATGGACTGTTAGTGCACCAGCTGTATCCATCTCCTCTGATTCTAAGACAATAACCGTCTCAGCGACAGCTACCTCTTCAACAACTTTTATGACACTTTTTGGCCAAAATTCCATCTCTGCAGCTGCTACGTCCCAAGCGCAAGTTTCAACCCAAGGCGCTGAAGTTGTACTTGTTTTGGATAATACGGGGTCTATGTATGGTGGCCCAATGTCTGACCTTCTTGCAGGGGCTAAAGACCTTGTCAATATTTTGTATGGAAGTGCTACCATTGATACAGTTACTGGTCTTTATGTTGGCGTTGTCCCCTATAGCACAACCGTTAATATCAATATGGCTGGCTTTACTCCAACAAACTGGATTACAACCGTCGGCAAAGCTCAAATTAATAACTCTCAGTTTCTCTATCCTAATATTGCTCCCACCTCAACAAGCGTAGGGGGAAGGTGGATGGGATGTATAGAAGCTCGTACTCCAGCTCCCTCGGGTATCACAGCCTCTCAATATACAACCATGGGATATACAAATTATGCTTCAGGCATTGACAATACTGATACGCCTCCCACTTCAGATACAACGAAGTTTACGCCTTATTTGTACCCTTCAACCATGGCGCAGCAATATATTTTTGGTAAGCCTCTTAATCGTGGAACAACAAGCACTTCAAATGCTTCTCAACCCATAACGAGGGGACCACAAAGCGGTAGAACTCCTCCTTGGGGAACAAGTGGAAATACGCGCGGTGATAATGACTGGACCCTTTCTGGAGGCGTTCCCTCAGGATCAGGACTGCATTTTGGGGACAATTATATGTGGGTTGGCTCTGATGGAAACTTAGGCGTTGGACCTAACTTAGGATGCCCCGTTGCCATGCTTCCTTTAACCGCTTCGCAAACAACGGTGCAAAATACAATCAGCCAAATGAAGGCTACCTTCCGCAGCGGCACTATGGCTAATTTAGGCCTTAATGCCGGATGGTGGATGATTTCTCCTAACTGGCAAGGAATGTGGCCCGGCGTTGACTCAACTCTACCCAAACAATATGGAGATACTTTAAAGATTATTGTCCTTATGACAGATGGTCAGAATCAGTGGTATGACTGGCCAGATGGTGTCCCTGGACAACCAGATACTTCACATAACTATGCGGCCGATGCCGATTACACAGGGTACGGACGCCTTGCAGAAGGACGTCTGGGAACGACAAACTTCTCAACAGCACAAACCGTCGTTAATACGAAGATGGCCAACATGTGCACAACCCTTAAGAATAACGGTATTACGATTTATACTATCCTATATACCCATGGAGCATCAATTAACTCAGCAACCCAAAGTTTGTATCAGGGATGTGCCACTGAGCCAGCTTCTCAACACTACTTCTTTGCAGCGTCAAGCACAGACCTACAAAACGCGTTTTCCAACATAGGTAAGTCTATTTCTAGTCTAAGACTCACTTGGCCTGGAAAACCTTAAAAGAGTTATTTCTTTCGGAATTTATCAAGAGTAACAACGTTATCTTTGCTCTTCGAGGGGAGGAGATCTCCAGGCGTAGAGGTCTCTTCCTTTTCAACGAAAGGCGGCGGCGTAAATTGAAGGCCAAACTTGGCATAGGGATCCATAAAACTAATCAACGCATGGAACGGAACATAGATTTTTTCTTGGGAGTCACTGAAACTGAGGGTGATATAAAACCCTTGATCATCCACCTCAAGGCCCCAATATTGATGTTGAATGACGATCGTCATTTCCTCGGGGTGGCGTTCTCTTAAATAATCCGCCAGTTGAACCTCAGGGTAATCCGTCTTAAAAGCGATATAAAAATGATGAGCTCCTGGAAGCCCTTCTATAGCTGTGGTCTTCAAAGCCTCACGAACAACACCACGCAAGCCTTCTTGTACCATTTCTTCGTAATCAAAGCCGTCCACAGAATTACCCCTCGCTAATCTTCCTCATTAATCAATGAGGGGCTTCTGTTGCCCGGCGCCCCTCGAACCGCGATCGTAAACCAGAATTAAGCAGCGTTAGCGACTTTGATCCCGGAATTTTGGTTGCTAGCATTTAAGTTAGCAGCCATACGACCAAATGCATTCATATCTTTTGCATTTATATGTTTAGCCCGATAACGGTGGTACCATACCGAGTGAAAATCCAACCTTTATTACGCTCGTCGATCCTAATTCACCCCCATAATTAAATCCTAATGGTGGAGGTGCCGGGTTCCGCCCCCGGGTCCGAAACGCCTATTTCGTAAGACGTTTATCACTATAGTCAAGTTTCCCTGACATCTTAAATATAGGCTCTTTTTCATAAGATTTAAAGGGGTTTTTTACTTTTATTTTGCTTTTTGTTTCTCGCGATTTTGTGATGTTAACTTTTTTTAAATGAACGTAAGATAAAAGAAAAAGAACAGGAGGCGAACTTTGACTCTCAAAGATGTTCAGTTGGATGACAAATATACCCTCGATGAGGGGGAAATTTATATCACAGGTGTGCAAGCCTTAACCCGTCTTCCTCTTATGCAACAAAAGCGTGATCATGAGGAGGGGTTAAATACAGCAGGATTTATTTCTGGCTATAGAGGCTCTCCTCTGGGCGGTCTAGACCAAACTCTTTGGAAAGCCCAGAAATTTCTCGATGATAATAGGATCACTTTTACGCCCGGTATTAATGAAGATTTAGGTGCAACAGCCGTTTGGGGCAGCCAGCAACTCCCTCTTTTTAAAGGTGCCCGCGTTCAAGGGGTCTTTTCCATGTGGTATGGTAAAGGTCCAGGGGTTGACCGGAGTGGGGATGCCTTCAAACATGCTAATTGCGCTGGCTCAAGCGCTTTTGGAGGGGTGTTAGCTCTTGCCGGGGATGATCATGCGTGTAAGTCTTCAACTCTGCCCCATCAAAGCGAATACGCGTTTATGGATGCCTCTATTCCTATACTTGTTCCTTCCAATGTGCAGGATATTCTCGACTTAGGGCTTTATGGCTGGGCGCTTTCTCGCTATTCAGGATGTTGGGTCGCTTTTAAAGTCATTGCGGACACGGTTGATACGTCTGCGGTTGTCACCGTCTCCCCTCAAAGAGTGCCCATCGTTCTTCCCCAAGACTTTCTTATGCCCGAAGGCGGGCTCAATATTCGCTGGCCTGATACACCCCTTGAACAAGAAAAAAGACTGCGCCTCTATAAACTTGAGGCTGCAAAGGCTTTCGTCAAAGCCAATTACCTCGACAAAACCCTTTTTAAGGGAAAAAAAGCCCGTTTTGGCATCATCACGTGTGGTAAAACTTTCCAAGATGTGCGCCAAGCCTTTGAAGACTTGGGACTCAGTGAAAATGAGGCGGCCGATTTAGGAGTTGCCGTTTATAAAATTGCCATGAGTTGGCCCTTGGAGCCCTCGCGCCTGAAGGAATTTGCAGCAGGCCTTGAAGAAATCCTTGTTGTTGAGGAAAAGCGGCCTTTGATCGAAGGACAAGTTAAAGACATCCTTTATGAACTTTCTGAAGAAAAACGTCCTCGGATTGTGGGAAAGAAAGATGAGCAAGGAAATCCTTTGCTCCCTGAAATTTATGAGCTTTTGGTGCCGGAAGTGGCTCATGTGATTGGCCAACGCATCCTGCGTTTTGAGAAGCCTTCCAAAGTTAAAGAAGGTATGAAGCGCCTGGATCAACTCTTTCAAAACCAACTTCAGAAAACCCCAGACCTCGTGCGCCTCCCTTATTATTGTTCCGGTTGCCCTCATAATACCTCCACAACTCAACTTCCGAAAGGTAGCCGTGCGGTTGCAGGAATTGGATGTCATTACATGGCTACCTGGATTGCCAATGATACGGCCACTTTCACCCAAATGGGGGGAGAAGGGGTTCCATGGATTGGTCAATCTCCTTTTACGGATGAAAATCACATCTTTGCTAACATAGGAGATGGGACCTATTACCACTCCGGTATCCTTGCCATTCGCGCTGCGATCGCAGCGAAAGTTAACATTACCTATAAAATTCTTTATAATGATGCGGTGGCCATGACAGGAGGCCAGCCGGTTGATGGGCCCCTTGATGTGGCCATGGTCTCAAACCAAGTTTATGCAGAAGGGGTTCGAAAAATCGTCGTTCTTAGCGATGATCCCCATAAATATCCAGTGAATTCTGGCTTTGCACCAGGTGTTCACATTTGCCACCGTGATGAACTGCAACAAGTTCAAGAAGACTTGAAAAAATGGCCCGGCGTTTCCGTTTTGATTTATGATCAAACCTGTGCGGCTGAAAAGCGCCGTCGCCGCAAGCGAGGCCTTATGGAAGATCCAGACAAAAGGATCTTTATCAATGAGAGGGTTTGTGAAGGCTGTGGAGACTGCAGCATTAAGTCAAACTGCCTTTCAGTTCAGCCTATTGAAACCCCTTTGGGAAGAAAGCGAAAAATTGAGCAATCCAGCTGTAATAAGGATTATTCCTGTGTCAACGGCTTTTGCCCTAGCTTTGTAAGCGTTCACGGCGGCAAACTGCGAAAGCTTGCTCCCACAGCCTCCATTGAAGATTTGCTGGAGCACTTTCCTGATCCCAAAAGTCCGGCCCTCGATACACCTTACCGCATTTTTGTTACAGGTGTGGGTGGCACAGGAGTCGTCACAATTGGCGCAATTTTGGGGATGGCCTCCCACCTGGAAGGCAAAGGATGTTCCATTGTAGATATGACGGGACTGGCTCAAAAGGGAGGGGCCGTTGTATCCCATATTTGTATTGCCAAAGCGCCAGAAAACATTCATGCAACTCGCGTCTATATGGGTGAGGCGAATCTTATTTTAGGGTGTGATATTGTGGTGACGGGAAATCCAGATACCCTTAATAAAGTACAGCCAGGAAAAACGAAAGCCCTCGTCAACGAAGATCAAACCATCACTGGTCACTTCATTCATGAACCCGATTATAATTTTCATCATGAAACCTTGAAAAAAAATATCACCTTAACCCTCGGGAAGGACCATGTTGATTTTATTGATGCCTCCCACATTGCAAGGCGTCTTTTAGGGGATTCTATTGCAACCAACATGTTCATGATGGGATATGCTTATCAGAAAGGTCTGATCCCCCTGTCCCATGAGTCTATTGAGAAAACTATTGAAATGAACGGGGTTGCTGTTCCCATGAACATCCAAGCTTTTCGGTGGGGACGTTATGCAGTTATTGACCTCAAAGCTGTTGAAAAAGCTGCTGGGCTTGATAAGGAAGAGAAACTCTTTGCCGTTCCAAAAACCCTTGAAGAGATCATTACTTTCCAAAAAGCATTTTTAACGGGATATCAAAACAAAGCCTATACAGAACGTTATGAAAAACTTGTAAATCAGGTCGTCACCCATGATAAAAAACTCAAGCGGGACGAGCTTTCAAAGGCGGTTGCAAAATATTACGCCAAGCTTCTCGCCATAAAAGATGAATATGAAGTGGGGCGGCTTTTTGCCGATGGAACCTTTATGAAGGAGCTCTCCCTTCAATTTGAAGGTCCGGTGAAGCTTAAATATTACCTAGCGCCTCCCCTGATTGCTCGCCGAAATCCGGCAACTGGTGAGCTTCAAAAGAAAGAATATGGAGCATGGATGATGTATGGATTCCGTCTCCTTTCCAAATTCAAAGGATTGCGCGGTACCGTGTTTGATATTTTCAGCTATACCAAGGACCGTAAAAAGGAGCGGTCTCTTATCAAGGAATATGAGAACCTCATAGAAGCTCTTTTGAAAAATTTAAAACCTGAAAACTATGATATCGCCGTTGAACTCGCCAGTCTTCCCGAGCATATCCGCGGCTATGGACACGTCAAAGACCGCCATCTAGCAGATGTGAAGGTCAACCAAGAGGTGCTTCTGGAGCGGTTCTTTAACGTAGGGAAAATTAATAAAACACCCTAGGACGTGTCGACATTTATCTCTCCGTTATTAAAAAAATGTGTAAGAGAATCAAACACTTTCACCTCTCCCCTTGTGGGCTTTGTTGAATAAATGAAGTGATAGGGAGCTGGAGGGGGGGTGGAATAGAGGTAAAATTTAGAGGGTTGTGGTTAGTGGCATGCCCGAGAGAGTCATC
>JAKFXB010000106.1 GCA_021731585.1 Alphaproteobacteria bacterium | reverse complement strand
TGTCCCCAATGCGTTACACAATGCCTTTATGACTCATGTGAATTTTAGTCGGGAAGGAACACAAGGCGGTTATGGCCTCGAAGGTGGTGGATGTGGTTGCAACTAATATGAAAAAAACAGAGTGTCAGTCGGCTCAAGCGGTTTGGGAACAACTTTTTTAATTTTACCTTGTGAACCCTCCGTTACTGCATAAACCAACCGTGGCTTACAACAAGGGATTGACCCGTCAATGCATTCGAATCAAATGAAGCAAAAAACAAGGCGACATCCGCAACATCCATTGTGGTTGTAAACTCTCCATCAACTGTGTCCTTGAGTATAACTTTCTTGATCACCTCTTCTTCGCTGATCCCTAAACCTTTTGCAATTTCAGGAATTTGTTTTTCTACAAGAGGCGTTCTGACAAACCCTGGACAAATGACATTCGCACGAACATTGTGTTTGGCTCCTTCCTTTGCAACCACTTTGCATAAGCCTATCAGCCCATGCTTTGCTGTTACGTAAGGGGCTTTTAATACAGAAGCTTGTTTGGAATGAACGGACCCCATGTAAATAATACTACCTCCCTTCCCTCTCGGGTACATGCCCTTTAAACAAGCACGTGTCATCAGAAAGGCACCATCAAGATGAATGGCTAATAATTTTTTCCATTCAGAAAAAGGCAACTCTTCAAGGGGAGAAATGAATTCTGTGCCTGCATTGCTCACAAGAGTATTAACGCCCCCATAAGCTGAAACAACCTTTTCCATGGCCAATTCAACTTGTTCCTCATTAGTCACATCTACGCTAACAGCCATGGCTTCATGCTTGTTTTTTAGAATTTCGTTAGCGGTTGCTTTGGCTTTCTCTTCATCAATATCCGCGATGACAACTTTTGCGCCTTCATGTGCAAATCTCATGGCAATTTCTTTGCCAATTCCACTCGCAGCTCCAGTGACAATCGCTATTTTATCTTTTAAACGCATAGTTTTTCCTTCTCTTTCAACATCCTGCACACGATAATTTGAACTTTAACAAAATATCATTAAGTTTTTATAAATATTTAAATGTAAGAGACATAATTTTTGTTAGGAAATGATGAAACACAGCTCTCTCCATCTTTTATAAGTTTAAAGAGCACTTACAAATATAAATAGGCCTTGGGTATAGTCAGGTAAGCTTTTAAAACCCAAACATGTGGTCAAGGCTAAAACTACCATCCTTTTGGCGCAGACCATGGTATCCAAAAAGACGGCAGGTTTTATCTTGAATGACAACATATCCGCCACGCGCCTTTTCACGATCTGCAGCACCAAAGGTTTCCTGATAAACCCATAGGCGCGAGCCGCTTTGAGGAATCTTCAGAGCCGCTTCTGCAACCGCTTCTCCCTCCTTTGTATAAAGGATCAATTTTGTATCGGATAGGGGATGCCAAGGCGTTGAGGTAGGGTAAATTAGGTGGCAAAAGGTATCAATGTCATCATCAATCCGCAAAAAAAGCCCTGTGGTTAAACCAGGCGCAGCTCCTTTATAGGATTGGGGCTCAGTTTTATAGGTCACGGCCGTATTGAAAATGTGGCTGCCAAAACTAGTCTCTGCTTGGGCTGGAAGGGTTTTATGCTCATAGCGAAAGAGGGCATGAAGCCAACCATCAGTCTCTTCTCCAACACCAAAGTCATTCACAAGCTCAACGTGTCCATAATCCTGACCTAATTGAACCAGATCATTCACCACCAGCTCCTTTTGATGGCTCCGAGGGAGGTTACCGAGGGATTTTTCCGCCTTTAAATTTCCTTCTTTATCATACACCAAAACCTTCAGCGGCAAGGAGGGAAGATCCCGGCTCATAGGCGTTGGTAGAAGGGTTGTCTTAAAAGAGTCAGTTGCAAAAAATGGAGCCGGCAAAATATAACCTTTCCCAAATACCGCCTTCAAATCCTTGAATTTCAAGTCAGGCTTTAAATCAACTCGCTCCACATTAACATGAGCTATACAGCGATAGCCCCTATCGTTAACGACTTCATAGCGGGGGCGCACAAAGTAATGGTTAGCATGAAGTTCAATTTGCTGCGGCCACTTTGCATTTGGGAAAAGAGAGGCTACATCCAATGCAAAAGTACCAAAAGGAGGAATTTCATGATCTAAGAAAACATCCGTTTTATCGCCCATAAGGTTTAAACTTACTCCTTTGGCAGGAATAATAACCGGATGGCTATTTTGAAGCCAAAGAATAACCTTTTCACCTTCACGAGGGGCAGGAAGGCCAGAGAAAAATTCTGGTGGCCAAGCATTGGCATCATGGGTGACTGAGAGCATGCCCGAGTCGTGGAAGGTATCAAGAGCATATTTCACAATGCTGTGACCCTTAGTATGGGTAATATGAAGAAAAAGTTGTCCCGTAAAATCCGGCAAACTAAAACGCTTTTTGACCTCATCGCTTTCAATCACAATAGAATGGACGGAAGGTGAAATATTTTCTTCCCACGCCGCAAGCTTTTTTCCATTTTCATCAAAGAGAATAGCAAAAAGTTTAGAGCCTTTTGATTCGTATTTAGCCCAGCAGTTAGCACTTTTTACCCGAGTATGCCATCCCCCTTCCTCTCGGAAAAAGGCAAAGTTGGTGGAAAAGTTAAGATCGGATAAATAATTTTTTGGATCCGTTAACATCACATCAGGAAGACGCAGGTCCTTCAAACTTGTGACCTCACAGCCCGCAGGAAGCCAATGGCCCATTTGACTTAGATGCTTTTCCGGATCAAAGGAGGGGATAAATAATTTTAAAGGCTTATCTTCTTTGATATGGGACAGAAGTTTTGTCTGAGGACTTAAGGTCTCAACAGCTTGAACATAGACTGTCTCTGGACGCTTCAGTCCCGTCATAGCAAGGAAATCTTCTAAATGGCCTTCGGGATCATAAGTCGCAGGAAGAGGTTTTGTTTTCAGCGCTTCTAGCTGATCTGCGATCATCGGGTGGCCAAGAGCTTTGAAAAAAGTACATGGTTTCTGATTGGCAAACGTTTTGATCTTCATAATCAGCTCCTCTTATAGATTCATTGCCTTGCGGACAAGACCCGCAATTTTTTCAGTATCATTAAAGGGTTCATATGTCCAGGTGTCAATGCGTCCCTGAAAAATACGAACAATTTTTTCTTGGACCAACTCCTCAATAAATTTTTTACATTTCGAGTTTTTATGACCAAGAAGCGGTAAGATATATACAGGCTTTCCTGTAAAACAAGTCTCACATAACATATTGACTGAATCATCGGTAACAAAAAGAGTATCTGCAACTCCCAACATAGCAAAATAGGGATTCACTTTTTCAAAGTCAGCAAGAAAGATATTGGGCTCATTTTCAAGAGCCTTCTTCAACACATCTCTAAAAGGTGTGCGAAAAGAAGGGGTCACCAAAACACTGCCTTGGGCTATATCCCGGATCTGTAAGATACTTTGAATCAGTGCCTCAAGAGCTTTCAAGGACATATTATAATGGTTTGTTTTTCCTCCAATTAAAACCACGCAATAGGGCCTTGAAAATCCCTTAAATAGAGATCCATGGGTCTGAACACCCTCCTGAATTTTTTCCTTTGTAACCTTATGCAAGGCACCTTTTGTGGAGATAACATTAGGCCCCTTCAAATGATCATGTTCAGGGGCGATGATAAGATCAAACGCCTTAACATTAAACAAAGGATCTTGGATATGAACACAAAAGGTTTCCTTAGGGCTTTGTTTTTTAATGGCAAGTCCGAAAGGAGCGGAGCGCCGTCCACAGGTAATCACCAAATCCGGCCACGGAGGTGTCAAGGGATCGCTCTCTGGAGTCAATTGATTCAGAGAATTTCCCCAAGGGAGGCTCAACCATCCCCAAGGCCAGCGTCTCTTACAGGTTTTATGAACTGTCGGCAAACCAATAGCTTCCGCAAGCCCCATGACTTGACTTTTCATGCCGGGAAATTCATCAGTAATGGTCCAACAGATTTTATTAGATTTTTTCATAGCTCTCTATGCAACATATTTAATATAAAGGTGGTCCCACACGCTTTTGAGGGCGTCAATTAATTCATCAATCATCTGATCCGTATGAACAGGGGATGGAGTGATGCGCAGCCTTTCTGTGCCTCGTGGAACGGTTGGATAATTTATGGGCTGCACATACACATTATGCTCTTTCAAAAGCATGTCGGAAGCCAGTTTACACTGATGAGCCTCCCGCACCATAATTGGAATAATATGAGAGTTTGTTGGCATAAAAGGAATCCCTGCTTGAATCAAGCGCTTCTTCACCTTTGCAACTGTCTCCTGATGCTTTGCTCGCTCCGCTTGACTTATCTTCAAGTGCTGAATACTAGCCAGAGCCCCCGCGGCAACAGCTGGCGGCATGGACGTTGTAAAGATAAATCCGGAAGCAAAACTTCTCACAAAGTCTACAAGATCAGAGGAAGAAGCAATATATCCTCCCACAACGCCATAAGCCTTTCCAAGGGTTCCCTCAATGACGCTCAAGCGATGGCTCTGTCCTTCTCTTTGAGCAATACCACCCCCTTTAGGGCCATACATCCCCACCGCATGAACTTCGTCAATATAGGTAAGCGCATTAAATTCTTCTGCCAAATCGCAAAAGGCTTTAATAGGGGCAATATCGCCATCCATGGAATAAACCGACTCAAAAATAATGAGTTTGGCTCTCTCCTTCGGATAACGTGATAAAAGTTCTTTAAGGTGAGCAGGACTATTATGACGGAAAATTTCCTTATGAGCCCGACTATTGCGAATACCTTGAATGATAGAAGCATGGTTATGGGAGTCAGAGAAGACCACGCAGTCCGGCAAATGGGAAGCAAGAGAGCTAACAGAGGCCTCATTAGACACATACCCTGAGGAGAAAATCAGTCCTGCCTCTTTGTCATGGAGATCGGCAACTTCCTTCTCCAGCAATACATGGTAGTGGTTTGTACCCGAAATATTGCGCGTCCCCCCTGCCCCGGCGCCAACACGGCCAATGGCACTTTGCATGGCCTCCAGAACCTTCTCATTTTGCCCCATGGCCAAGTAATCATTAGCACACCACACGACAACACGACGGGGATTTCCATCATTGTAATAAAAGGCATAAGGGAAATCCTTGGCGCAGCGCTCTAAATCCGCAAAAACCCTATAACGGCCTTCCGTCTTGATGTCTTGGAGTTTTTCCTTAAAAAACGATGGATAATCCATTCTGAATCACTTGCTCAGGCTTATTTGGGACTAACCTAATAAGGTTAGCTGTGAGATGCAAGAAATTCTTGAAATTTCTCTGAAGGAGTTACAAAACAAGCGCATAAAAATATAATTTACATACATTTAACAGGAGTTAATCTAATTAAATAAACCGTTCCAAGTGTTTTCGCTATGAAGTATATCCTTTTTTTCCTACCATTTTATTTTCTCTTTTTGCTTGATGCAGTAGAACTTTGTGTTTCGCTATAGATAAAACCACAATTGATAAGAAATTGACGAAGAGAGCTAATACGACCTCCATCAAGTTCACCATTATGTTTATCATGAAGATGGATAGCAGTGTGCTGACCCTTATATGAAAAATGTATACGAGATCCCTCTCTCATCTTATCAACTTTCACACCCAATTTCTGAAACAGGGCATCAATAAATCTAAATCGTAGCCCATTCATGTGGCATAGAGGTGTATCCATAAAGTATAAGAAGCCGGGCTCCACCTCTGGTGGAACCTTATAGGATAAGGAAGATTTTGTAGCTCCTTGCTCAAGGTTTTGCAATTTTACAGCAAGAGCTGCTGTTGCTCCTTGTACTTGTTCGAGAAGGCTACTATTTTTAGCAAGCATAGATTGAAGCTCTTTTGCTTTTAGAAAAATGCCAAAAGTGTCCCCTTTAGTTTGACTCGCTTTGATAATATTTGTGAGCCATTGATTTATAAAAGAAGTATTATCCATCTCATCATGAGCCTCTATTAGATCACAAGAGCTTAAAGCGCTAGGGGAACTCGCAGGAGAACTACTCGAAGAGGTTGTAGGACTGCTTAAATCACTAGAGAAACTCTCAGGAGAACTACTCGGAAAGCTTGCAGGACTGCTTAAATCACCAGAGAAACTCTCAGGAGAACTACTCAGAAAGCTTGCAGGACTGCTTAAAGCGCTAGAGGAACTCGCAAGAGAAGCTTTCGACTTAGGTTTTTTTGATTTTCTAGTCCTAAGTGTTCCATGTCTTGGTTGCGATTCACTTGTAAAATGGGGAGATAGATGTGCGGAGGTAAGAATTTTATCAAGTAATGGCCTATAGAGAGATTGTTGTTCCTTCGTTAAAAAAAGCTCACCTACTTTTAGGTTTAGAGGTTGATAGGCAACAGCTTTTGCGATTTTTAATCCAATAGCGTTTTCTGTAGAAAGGAAGGCTGATTTATAAATCCCATCTAATGTCACTAGATCCATCCTATCTCTATTTGTTAGCGCACGATGTGAGCGTGGATTGAGTGTTAAAATAAAGTTTGCACTTTTGATTACACTTTCTATATGCTTTTTAAGCATTTCTTTATAATCTAATGGTAAATCAAGGAGGTCTAAAACAGACTCAAGTGCTTTCACTCTATCAAGCACTGAACGATATATTCGTCGCATGTGAAAAAGATTGACTCTCTCATCTACATATACCGCATACATATTCAATGGACCTACTTTACGCGTATTTTCAATTTTTAAATGTTCAGAAAGAATGTCTTGTACAAAAGTAAAATACTTACGGTAAATATTAAGAGAACAAATACATTCTTCAAGATCAGCAGCATAGAGTGAATCGGGTGCGATGTTTTTTTCATCATATAGATTTTTAAGGAAGGGGATTACACTACAGTAAAATGTAAATGAGATATCCTCTAGTGGGATGCCATCTTCAATAGTTAAACTTGCAAGTTGATTATTTTGAGTTTGTTCACAAGAACAAAGTAAAGTGAAAATTTTACTAAACCTATTATCTCTTGGAAGTTTATTTCCAAAATACGCTTTGCACTCGTTTTCATCTGAAGTTTTGGCTTGTATTTTTTCACACACGCTTCGAAGCGTAGCTATACTTTTCTCAAAATCATGTTTAAATTCATCTTTAGTCCCCGCAAAACAAAATGACTTAAAAAAACACAAAACAAGCAAAGCGCTTAAAATAATTTTCATTTTAATCCCACAACAAAACAAATAATAATTTGAATTTAATAATTGCAAAACCATTTTTCAAGTCTTAAATGAGGTTACACACCCTATATTTGGCTTGTTGCATAATGATACAATTGTGAAATGAGGATGCAAAACGATGATTTTTAAGTTCTTCTAACAAGGGAAGCATGCTGTTTTTCTGACTTTTTGAGTGTATTTTTCAATTGCCACGTCCTTAATATTTACGCTGATTTTTTTCACTTATTGCAGCGCTTGGAGAAACAAAAATTACACCCCCCACTAAGAGGGCTTTGTTGAATAAATGAGGCGTTACGAACAAGGAAATATAGGATAAACTCTTTTTAAGCAAAAAAAGAAGGGTAAACCTATATGTCTAAAAAAACCTACCGTGTTCGTAACTGGAAAGAGTATAA
>JAKFXB010000082.1 GCA_021731585.1 Alphaproteobacteria bacterium | reverse complement strand
AACTTATGTGAGCCACTCTTCAATAGTTTTGGCCTTACGCATTTTGGCTGCATTCGAATACTAGAAAATGGTCAAATGTTACGTATAACAAACAACAAAAAGTGGACAAAGGATTTTTTTCAACATGAATTTTATAATGATATTGACGTTTATGGTATGAAAGATGTGCCCTTAAATGACCAATTCTATGTTCTCTTAAATGGAGCTCCCAATAGTCAACACCTAAGTATGCTCTGTTCAGAATTTAATATCTGGAATTTCATGTTAATTTACGAAAGGTTTGAAACCTATGGAGATTTATGGTTTTTTGGAACGGAGAGATCTAATTATCAAATTATCAATTTCTATGTTAATAATTTAAACGTTCTTCAGCACTTTATTCTTCATTTTAAGAAGAAGGCCGCACATCTCTTTGACATTACCGATTCCTCTAAACTCATCTCAACAAGAATTCGTCCTTTAAGTACCGAGTATAAAGAAAAAAAAGACATACATGATTTTTTAGAAAAAATTTCATATAACAAACATGCCTTGGGGGGCAACTTTTATGGGAAATACCTTTCAAAACGTGAAGCGGAATGCCTATTTTACTTTTCCCAAGGACGCACCATGAAAGAAATAGCCAATCACATAGGATTAACTCCTAAAACCATTGAGACTTATGTAAACAACATTAAAAATAAGATCGGATGTCATACAAAGGGCGAGCTTATTTCTATGTTTTCTAAACTCAATGTTCCTTACCTTTAATCATCCTATTTATTTTCTGTATCTTTAGAAAATAATCATCCTCATTTTTTACGTACAAATAACGAGTTTAAAAAGAAAAACGAGCATTTCCCTCATTTTTTCAAAACTCTCCCGTATTTTTTACGGGATGAGTTTTGTATATATACCTAATAAAGTAAAAACGTAAGAGATCAGTTTCTCTTATAACCAGAAATCGGATTTCAATCCACTTTTGGTTTTATTTAAAATTTAATATTAGGAGAATAAAATGATTAATACAAAGAAAAAAGATATGAAGAGATTTACATATGTTTGTTTATCCTTTGCCTCAATATTGCTTTCGACAGAACTTCAAGCTTTATCTAGTTCCTCAGAAGATTATGAGAATGACGACAGGATACGCTATAACTTAGTTGGCGTCGCCTTATTTTCCGGTACAGACCTTGTTAGCAAAACCATTAAAAAGGTAACCCATAGTAAAATCTCTCACGTAGGCGTTATTCTAGCAGACGCAAGAGATGAAAACAAATGGTATTGTTTTGAATCAACAGGAACTCCTGACGAGGTTCTTCATGGATATTATCCTCATGTACGAGTTACCCCATGGGAAGATACTGTAGAGGAGTACGATGGAAAAGTAAGCTACAGGTTAGCTGTATTTGAAGATCGGGATAGAACAGATTCTAGGGCAGTAACCCAGTTTGTCGAGGAATATGATGGAAAATCATATACTAAAAATCCTCTTAAGTTATTCAGAGCCTTATTTAGAAAGAATAAAGAATCTACATCAGAACCTTTGAATACTGTTTTTTGCAGTGAACTCGCAGCAAAAATGTTAATGAACCTAGAGATCATTGACAGGGATATAGCAAGCAACAAACTTCCAAAGGATTTTTCAAGTGGGGGTAATATTATACCAAAGTTGGGAATTACTTTTACTGAAGCCTTCCCAGCAGACTACGTTGTATTATAGATCATGCGAAGTTTTATAAAGAAAACAAGTAAATGAAATATTCAAATTACAAGCGAGGGAATCAAGACTAGAAAAGAAGTATTAATCCTTTCTAGATTAAGATTCCCTCACTTTTTTTTCGCTCCAAAAATTATTCTTGAAAATTAGCTGCGTAAAAATATTTGCATTTAGAGAAAAATATGGTATATATACAGAATATAAAGGAGGAGGCTTTAAAAATGAATGCTGCAGCTGTTGGAAAATTAGGCCAAAAAATCAAAGAAAAAATATCCGAAGTCGGGATATCTGTTCATGCTCTTGAAAAAAAAGCCGGACTTAAACAAAGTGCAGTACAAAATATTCTTTACGGTAAATCTCAAAAGCCAAGCCTTCATATTATGCAAGCTATAGCTCAAGCTCTTAATTGTTCTGTTTTAGAATTACTAGAGGAAGAAACTGAAATTACCCCCTCTCCGGGTGGATATCCATCTCCTCTTAAGACTCCCCTGAGGGGGAATAATGAAATATGGAATTCTGATTTGTATGTTGACGTTATAAATATGATCAATCTCTTATCAAAAAAGATGAGTCTCTCCCTCTCAAAAGAAAAAATGCTTACTTGTACTGAAGAAGTTTATGCTTACTCTCTCAAAAATAATAAAAATAAACCCGACAAACACTTTGCGGAATGGCTTGTTGAAAAAACCTCAAACAGCTAAGTGGCTGTTAACCCTCAAGGACCATCTTATGGAATTTAAACAGTTTTTACTTTCCTCAAAAGAAAAGAAGCATAAAAAACTCTTCTTTTTCAATCCATTATATGTCTTTGCAACTACAATGATTGTATTTCAGATATTGTTTTCAATCTTTATTTATTATTTTTCTTATAAGTCACACTATTCCCGAATCCAATCTCAACTCATCACTGACTCCAATCGTATTGAAAACATTTTACAAGATGCCTTTACAGAGACTTATCAAGTGATGCTTTATGTGGGAAAACAAATTTCTTTGTATGGAGAGCAGGATCCTCAGTTTATAGAAAAAATTCTTGTGAATTCACCAGAGTTCGTCTCAAACATAAAAAGTTTTTACCCTTGGTCCTTATTTGATTGGGTAGATCCAAAGGGCTACAGAATTATTAATAGTCAAATTGGCCGCATCCCCAATGCTCCTATGAAAGTTAATGACTCTTATACTTTAACATGCCCTAAACATCCTTGGACTTTACAAGTTTCTCATCCAACCATCGGAAATACTAGCGGAATGTGGGTTATTCCCACAGGTTTAGGCGTGTTAAATGAAAAAAATGAATATTTAGGAACCTTAAATGTTGGAATTAACATTGCTGAACTTAATGCTAAAGTTCAACAAGTTCTTCCCTCAAAAGAAATCAGCTTTATCGTTCTTGATGATGATTTTAGGATTGTTCTTCAATCTGCAAATAATGCTCTTGATCCAAAAAGTTCTTATTATCGAGATATCCTTCCCAGCAAATCGTATTTCAAAGAACAACAAAGCCACCTTTCAACGCCCATTACCTATAAGGATATTAAGTACACCTACTATAAAAAAACAAAAGATTTTCCCTATATTATTTTAATAGGCTTTGACACAAAAATTTTGCAGCAAGATTTTTTAGCCCTCCTTCTTCCACGACTTTTAGAATTGTATGGCGTCGGAATATTCTGTCTTTGCTTATTATACTTTTTAAGAAAAAGGCTCTTTACTATAGGAGAAAACTCTGAAAATGCTAAAAAAACGTTCCTTGAGAGGCTTAGCTCTGAATTAAAAGAATCAGTAGAGAAAATCCTTGCCTACAGTAATACACTTATTCGACATTCAGGCGGACAAACCAGTGTTGTCGTTACAAATGAAAGAAAAAATGAATTTATAGAAAGAATTTATGAAGAGGCTTTAAAATTATCTGCTCTTACGGGAACAAGCGTAAACTATACTTACCTTCCAGTTCAAACGTTAGTTAAAAGTTCCCTTGAAATTTTAATAAAAAAAGCCATTAAGATGAATTTCAATATTAAAACACTTCTAAAACCAACCCTTATGCCTTTTTATGGGGACGAGTTTCGCTTAAAACAAGTTATAGCAAGCTTAATCTCTCTATCCATGGAATATAGCCCCCCGAACTCAACCATTAAGATATCGGCAACGAATCAGGTTTCAAACACGGGAAAAGACCTTCTCATTATTACCATCGAGGATAATGGTTTTAATCTTGATGCTGAGGATATGATGCGACTTGCTGAAAATTTTTCTTATGAAAAGAAGGATGATTTAGGAATTCAATTGGATTTTGTCACTATAGAAAATTTAATTCGTCCATATAATGGAACTTGTTATATTTGTAATACTCTGAAAGGAAAGATTATTAAACTTTCCTTGCCTTATGACCATGGACAGGTGGAGTGTTCGGAGTCTTCTAAAAAAGACAATGTTCACTGGTTATTTGGTAAGTCCACTCACCTCCCTAAGTTATAGTTCACCATCACAACCTGCCAAACTTTCCAAACGCCATTGACTCGTCTCCAAACCACTTCTTCTATATATATCGCTGGCCGTACGAAAGTAGCTACAGGCTTGAGTCAAGTTTTTTTGAGCTAAAGCAAGCTTGCCCATGTTTTCTAAAGTTTTTCCTTGCCCTTTGTAATCTCCAATTTTTGCGAAAAGAGCGAGAGTTTGCTCATAAAATTCCTTAGCTTCCCCAAATTTTTTTTGATCTTGCTTAAGTTCTCCTAACCTTTTAAGAGTTTTTGCTATCCTTCGTTCATTACCATTTTCGCGATAAAAAGTGAGAGCCTGTTGATAATCTTTATAAGCCTGCTCTTCCTGCCCGAGAAGAGCTTCTACATATCCTTTTTTTCTCAAGACATCACAAACCTCTAATTCATCTTCGCGGTATTGAAAAATAGCTAAAGCTTGCTCATAGGTAGATAAAGCCGCTTGATAATTCCCACGCGTCTTTTCTGCATCACCCATTTTTATTAAAACAATGCCTTCCTGTAAGGTATCATCCATAGTGTGAAATTTTTCTCTCAATCGTCCAAACAATTTAAGAGCCTCTTGGGAGTTTCCTTTCTTTAATTGCAAGCGAGCCATACCTAATAAAGTTTTCTCTATCTCACGTTCATGGGATGCTTTTTGAGCAATTTTTAAAGCTTCTTCAAAGGCTTTAGAAGAAAAATCATAGCGTTCTGCCCGCCTTTCCAAGTGACCTAAGCTTCTCCATGTTTTTGCTTCTCCATAATGAGTTCCGATTTTTTTAAAAATATACAAAGCCTGATTATAATAACCCCGCGCTTCTTCAATATGACCGCATAGACTTTCTACTTGTCCCAATCCTCTTAAAATTAAGGCTTGTCCTAAATTATCATCTATATTTTTGGCCTGTTTAAGGGCTCGCTTGAAGAGAACTCTCGCAGGATCAAATCTATCTTGATAATACTCAAGGAGAGCGATCCCTAACAAAACTCGGACTTGCCCCTGACAGTCCCCCATCTGTATATAGAGTTTCAAAGCACGATCATAGGATATACGTGCCTTATCATTATGGTCACTCATACTTTCAATGTCAGCTAATGTCCTCAGAGCATCCGCTTCCTCCCAAATATATTTGGTATTTTTAAGCAAATTAAGAGCCGCATTACAATTTGCTCTTGCCTGTCCATAATTTCCCAATGCAAGGTCTAATCGACCAAGTCCTCCTAATATTCTTGCTTCATTTTGTTGATCTCCAGTCTGCTTTGCAAGAATCAAGGCTTCATCATAAGCTTCTCGTGCAGCCTCATATTGGTTCGTTTCATTTTTAATATCCCCTAATCCTCGTAAGGCTTTCATCTGACCATGTTTGCTTTGAATTTGTTTAAATAATTCTAAGGATTGCTCATAAAATTGCAGAGACTCTTCATGATCTCCCGTTAACCGCCGAAGATCTCCCAATCCCAATAAAGAAACGGCAATTCCCAAAGGATGATTAATAGTACGAGATAAACTTAAGGATTTTTCAAAATTAATCAGGGAAAGATCATAACGATCTAACATCCGGTTCATTTCTCCTAAACGCCGCAAAACAGAAGCTTCTCCCATGCGCTCAGGGTAGGCAACAAACAATTCTAAGGCGCGGTTATAAGCCTTTTCCGCTTCCTTACAGTTTCCCTCTAAAAAAAATAAATCTCCTAGACCTCTCAAGGCATATCCTTCTGTCCAGAGTTCTTTAATCTCTTGGGAAATCTCTATAGCTTGCTTATAGTTTTGTTCTGCTTTTTCAGAATTTCCTTGAACACGCCAGATATCTGCTCTGCCTGCTAAAGTCTTCGCTTGACCTATTTTATGGTTCATCCTTTTAAAAATACTGTAAGATTCTTCAAAGGTCCTTTCTGCAACATCATATTCTCCCATATTAAACTGAAGCTCTGCCAAACCAAGAAGAGCTTTTGCTTCTTCAATGGGTTTTCCCAATTTTTTAAATATTTCCAAAGCTTGGTGATAGAGTTCTTGCGCCTTTCCCTCTGGAGAGAGGATTCGCTCTATATGTGCCAAACCTAGTAAAGCTTGTCCTTCAGCCAAAGGATCCCCTACACTTCTAGATAAACTAAGGGCTTGTTCATAAGATTTTTGAGCATCAGAATAGTTATTAAGGTAATAATCCAATGTTCCTAGTCCAAGAAGAGTGAATATTTCTCCTCTTGGGTTTCCCATTTTTTTAAAAGACGTCATCGCTTTCGTAAAATAATCTCGACAGTATAGAAAATCTTCCTGTTTTCCTCGAATAAGTTCCAAGTTCCCGAGTCCTACCCATATATTTGCAAGCCCAATATCATCCCCAATTTGTTGAAAAAGAGCAGCTGCCTGCTGATAGAAAGTAACTGCTTCAGAAAATTGTCCGACATTTTTTTGTAAATGACCAATCCCCCCTAAGATGCGGGCTTCACTCCATTGGTCTCCCCTCTCTCGAACAATCTCGAGAGCAGACTGATAAAGCTTTTGAGCCTTCAAATAATGATTCAGCGCTTCTTCCAACTCCCCCTGAGAAACAAGAACCTGAACCCGACCTCGTCTTTCATTAAGTGTATCGTATAACGCAAGAGATTGTTCTAAGTTTGACTGAGCTTGTCTATATTTTCCCTGTCGCCTTTCCGCTTCTCCCATACCTCGCAAAACCACGGCTTCACCACGATAATCCCCAATTTTTTTAAATGCAGTAAAGGCCTGTTGATACAAAGAAAGAGCTTTCTCCTGATACCCAAAATTACTTTCTAAGCTAGCAAGAGAACTTAAAGCATAAGCAACTTCTTGTTGTCCCCCATGAGCTTTTAAAAGACTTAAAGAATTATTATAATACGCCCGCGCTTCTTCATAGCGACCCCGTTTAAAAGCTAAATCCCCCAGAAGTCCTATGACTTTTCCCTCCCCAGAAAGGTTCTTTTCTTCTTTAAAAAGAAAAAGCGCCTTTTCATAAGCCGAGAGGGCATTACGCGTATGGCCTAGATGATGTTCGACCTTACCTAATTCTTTAAATATATGAGCTTCTCCCGTTTTATCTCCCAATTTTTTAAAAATAACTAAAGCTTCATTATAAATCTCTTTCGCTTCAACGAGCTTATCTTGTTTTCTCTTAATGTCTCCTAAAATGAGTAAGGAATATCCCTCTCCTTTTTCTTCCTTCTCTTTTTGAAAGAGAGTAAGGGCCTTTTGAGTAAGTTCATAAGATTTTTCAAGTTGATGCTGCTTTTTTCGAACATAGGCTAAAGAAAGAAGCTCTTTCCCTTCTTTTAGATTTTGCGACATCGGTGACTTCGACGTCAAATGAAATTCGATTTCCTTAAAAGAGTTATCAAAATAGGAAGGATCCTTCGGAGATGAAATATTTATATAATTATTTATATAGCTATTTATCGCTAAGTAAAAATAAATGAAGAACGGAATTACTATTACA
>JAKFXB010000057.1 GCA_021731585.1 Alphaproteobacteria bacterium | reverse complement strand
GAACTACTCATACATTGAGCCTCTGACCATAAAGCGCCAACCAAACAACAAATGGCGAGTGGTAAGGTTTTATTTTTTTTCATGTTTAACTCCTTATTTATGTAAACAAGTTAAAATACAATTTTTCCTTCTAAGAAATCTATTTTTCATGACAACCTTTTTAGAGATAGTTATTAATATTTTTTCCAATGTCAATTGGATTTAATACTTCTAGCAATTTTCTTGAAAAGTGATCCGTTGGGAGTAATTTTCCTCCTTTAAAACACGCAGAAACGTCGAATGTAAGAATCTTACAATCGAATGTAAAAATTTTACATTCATATACCTAAACAGAGAATACAACAGAGACTAAAAAATCACAGATTGCACTTCAGTGTCTAAAACGTGCTCGTTAGGCCTCATAGGTAAAACTTCAATGCGCAAACGATAGAAATATTGAATTTGCTTTTCTTCACATACTATTAAGGAAAGAAAAATAGATAAGAAAGGCACCTATAAGAAAAGTAAGATAAGCAGGAACATTGAGATTTTTAGAAAAGAAAAGCTGAAAAAGGCTCTTCTTTTTGATTCTTTTTCTTTTTTCAAGCATTGCTTACAAAAACTCTGAATACACCTGCGGTTCTAGAGACTACCAGTACTACCAGAAGATGAACTTGATGATGACGATGAACTTGATGGTAATGGTGAGTGCCCGTGTGATGAGAGAGGAATATATATAGTAGGAAAAGCTGGATAAAGTTTTACAACTGAATCTTCTAAAATTTCTGGTTGATCGTCTCTTACACTGTATTTTGTTTTTTCTCTTTTTTCACGGAAAGAGCTGGTCATGTATAAGGGGAAAGTTTGTGAATCAGTTCCAAACCTTTTACACAAAGCATCTCTGAAAGCACTTAAAACTCCTTCAGGGCGCGTATAGGAACGTACGAAAGTATGACTGCAAACAGGACAAATATCATGTCGTGAGTGAACATTAATTACGATGGCTTCAGGTGTAAAGGGCAATGGTTCTTTAAACATGTCAGTTAAAATATTTGGCATTTCATCCTCAATATATTTTAAAAATTTTTGTTCACTGTGCCAATAAGTTGAAATGACTTTGCTACCAATGCTAGAGAGTTCTTTTTCTCGTGCAGATATTTGATCGTGCGCAGATTTTATCGAACACCCTAAATCTTTAATAAAGTCTAAATTAATTCCAGACAAAAGGTCTATTTCTTGACTCATCATGCTAATGCTTTGAGCAGCCTCACGTTTAGTGGTTTGTAACTCAGAAGCAACACGGTTAAATGCGGTTCTATTTTTTATTAAGTCTTTGTGAACAGTGTGACTTACCTCACTAGGATTAGGCTCGCGAAAAAAAATTCTCTCTATTCTTGTAAAAATGGACTCAACGGGTATGGGTTCCTGATCAAAAAAATAAAAATTAGGAGTAATCTGTTCTTCAAAATAGCATTGACTTTGGGCCACTTTAATACAACTTTGTATAAGGTGTTCCTTATCAGTAAGCGTTAGGTCTTCTTTTTGAAGCTTAGGTGCATATGGCTTCATAAGTCTTTGAGTTTGAGCATAAACAGGAGAAGGAATGAAAGAGGAAGTCCAACCACTTTCAAAGACAAGCCATTTACCATCATGACTTTTTAAATGATAAGTATGTAGGGAAGGAACTTCTCCTCCTAAAAAGGAAAAGCTGGCTAAAACAATATTTGTAGGGGTATTGGAAGGCAAAATCCGAGCTACTTTTTCTTCTTCTGTTGCTAAATGTTGATGCAACTCATCAACATTGACAATCTGTCCTTTGTGAATAATACAAAGACTTGAAACGCCTTCCCATCCGTCTTCAGGCCATCCGGCATATAAGTGTGTACTTAGCACAACAAATAAATAAAAAGGCAAAAAGCCTACTCTTTTAAACATATAAATTCCTTTTATATTTTAATAAGTAAGAGTTCTCAATGGGCTAACATAGAAGCTTGCGTGCGTTTGATACCACTCGTCATACTTTTCACGATCTGCTCCAGGAAATTGATTTTTAAGCAAGGTCTTACATGAAAAAACGACCTTTTTTTGAAATTTCTTCGCTAGCTCTTCTTGTCCTTCAGCTTCATACTCTTTCACGAAAGAAAGGGTTTGAGTTGCAATGCCATTACCATCAATATCAACATACTGAAGACTATTAAACCTATCAAGAATACTTGCAAGCAGAACAAGGTCTTCACGTGATCGTAGTTGACTTCCATAAAGATTAAGAAGCTTAAGGTTAGGGAGATAAGGCAGTAAGTCATCAGCAATTATTTTAAGTCCTGATGAACCAAGTAAAGCACTTTGTAAATTTAAGGTCTCAACTTCTTCACGCTCTTCGGGATCTAGCTCATGAACTTGTTGAACAAATTTACTTGTGGAGACATAACCTTCATCTGCAAGCCACTCAATATCTTCATCACTCACAACCTTTGTTCCATCCAAAGTACGCCCTGCCATAGCTGAGCTATTTAAGCTGAGAGCAAGAAATAAGGCTGCTAAATAAAACTCTATTTTATATTTCATAATAATCTCTTATTTTTTTAATTGATCCTAACATTAACATAAGAAATTCGTTTAAAAAGTCAACGATTATATAGTGAACGTATTGTTTCTTCTTATAAAATTTTTTAGTTTATGCCCATTCTCAGACAACTCAATTTACCTCTAAATCTCTTATTCTATGCCTATCTATCAGCAGACTTAGAATGTTTAGGAAAACAAAAAAGAGGAACTAAAGAACAGCTGCAAGGAAGAAGCTTTTTGCAAAAATACTGACTTGACTTGCTGAGATAAAAAGAAAATAATTTTCATTGATTAAAAACAATTAGAAAATTAAGTCTAATAAAAACAGGAGGTTTTATGATTAAAGATTTTATTAAAGTTGCTCTATTTATTTCAACTTTCTCTCTTTACCCATCCTTACCATTGTTTGCAATGGATGATGAATTTGAGTTAGATGTGGGAAATACGCCATGTGCAAAATTGCGTGAAATCCCCGTAGAGAGTTTTAAAAAACCTCGTATTAAGTTAACAAATATTACTTCATATACAAAACTATCCGAAATAGGACCTAAAATACTTGAATCTATAGAACATGTTATTTCTACAAAACATAATAAGGCTCCCTTTGTTATTAACACAATTGAATATAGCTATGATACAAGCAAGGGAACGAAAGATTGGCAATATCATGTTAATGAATTTATGGATAAAATAGCGAGAGGGATAAAAGTCGTTAAACGAAGGGATAAAGATAGAAACTGGTATTTCTGTTTTGAAGAATCACATTATCCTGATTTTAGATGTTACACTATTGTAGTGATTTGTAATAATGAGGTAAATTATTATACAAGACAATGGCAACAAAAAGAAGAGGCAAAGCTTTTAGGGGCAGTTATGTTTCCATCGGGAGAAGGTGTTTATGAGCAAGTATTTGATATAGACACTGGTGAGATTGGATGGGTTTCTCGGCAAGAAGAGGAAGATGAGGAAAGAAGAGCGGATCGTAGAGACAGAGGGTTGGATTCTTCTGACGAAGATTAATTAAAGACAGCTCTTATAAGTGGAAATTGTACGCACAGTAATTTACTTTTTTGCATATTACAAAAACCGTAAGAGAATGACTGCCCCTAAAAGATTTTGCTATTTGCAGCCAGGCTGACCTGGATTATCATAACAACTGACCTCTTTAGATTGTTGGTCATTTTGTTTAGTAATGGGTGGCTCAGGATGGACGGGCCTCCCATGTCCCCTCGAAAAAGCATTCATTTGAGTTGCGGATAAAACTCCTAAAATAATGGCACAAAATACAATTGGTTTGATGGATTTCATTTCCTTAGCTCCTTTATAAATTGACAATTCATCATGCTTTTAACGGCATCATAAAAATACTTTCATTAATTATATTGTACACGCATTTCGTTAATTCAATATTAACAACTGAGAAAGAATTTCTCGAAGTCAAAATTCTCTGTACCTCCATACAAAAACACACCACTTCACTTATTGCATTCAATTTGCTCAATTATTGAGAATTGACTTTTGCTGATTTTTACTCTCTAATTAAAAATAATTTTTATTTATTCTCGGGATATAGTGTGATTTACAGTGGGGCCCTGGAGATCAGCTTTCATATCGAATACAGAGGTTTATTTGTATCATGAAAAAGCTTTTTCAAGCTGTAGATATTAAAAAATGGGCGAAAAAAATAACGGCCTCTACGATTATCGCATCTTTGCTCATGATAGATGCAGCAAAAGCCATGGAGGATGATCATGATCCTCACTTTTCAAAAGTACTTCAAAGAACACCCTCTCCAAAGCCCCGAACTACAGATCTGGAAATTATCGACAGTGATTCTTCTAAGCAAAGTTCTAGCTCAGAGGATAGCGGCTCTTCTCCAGAAAAGCTTACCCCTGAGGGAAATCAAAGTTTACCCATCATTCCCTTCCCCGGTTTTTCACTAAGCCATAGCCAAGATATAGCCTCTACAATTTCTCCTTCTATCGCTCTTCTAACTTCTTCCCTACAACCGCTTGAAATTGTCCCTCAACCAGATTTTGGGACAACTCCTGTCACAGGGTCTCTGCAAGATAGAGTGCCTTCTCCTCAAGTTTTTTTTGGCCCCCGTGAGACGAGTTCGAGTTCCCAAGATGTCAATTCCCATGGAAACTCAAGACTGAGTGAAGAAGATCCTCTTTTAGATTATGATTCAAATAGCTTTAGCAGCAGTGATTCAAGTTCAGATGAGCCATTTCCTTTTGCCGATCCATCTCACCCTGAAAGTGAGAAGTTGCCTTCTTCTGGCGGATTTCGAGATGCTTTCGGGCGCTTCATAGGAAGGTTTACAAGTATTCAGCCACGTGGATATACCGGCTCAAGTCACCAAGATGCGCTTATCCCAGAACGTTGTAAAAGTACTTCCAATATTATTCCTAGAGGCGATGAGCCGGCTTTCTTATTGAGACAAAACAACGCTTCTATTCAATCGCAAGATCCTCTTCTTTCCGGGCAAGAGCTTTCCGTGAATGGGGACGTAGAAATTGTCGTTGACAATGGTTCTGTAAATCCAGGTTCCACAGGGCCAGCTTTGCCTCAACTAGATGAAAATCCAGCCCCTCGATCAACTTCTTTTTTTGGGCGGCCTTTATGGCCTGAACGTTCTCAATATACTCTTGCTCCAGGGGCCCTTGACAGAGCGTCTCAATTTCTTATTCGATTTCGAGCCGCACATCACTCTAGTAATGATGATAGCGACAGATCAACGAGCTTTGAAAGTGACTCGCCCCCTCATGGATCTCCAACATTCTTACGGCATGGGCCGTTTCCAGATTTAGATAATGAGGGAGAAGAAGACGTTGGAGCCCAACTTTTACCAACTGCGCAGCCACTTTTACCAGCTGCACAGTCCTATGGAGCCCTCAGAACTTACTTGAATTTTGCTGAAATGCCTTCCTCTTCTCAGACTCTTTCTTCCTTTCCTCGGCACAATCAAGGACTTGATTCAACAGCTGCAGCCCTCTCACCCTCACAGCCTCTTTCACCTCAAGCCACCTGGTTAGAGCTTCTTGATGGCTTAAAAGATCTGCCTGCTACAACAAAAACCCAGTTAACAGATTTTACGCACCAAATCCTTAACGGTAAAAGTACGTGGTCTCAGCGCATTGGGAAATGGCTTATTGGACCACTTATTGGCGTAGGCTTTGCGTGGGCAATGGGGCCTGTCTATGATGGTGGACTTATGTACTTAGCTAATATAAGTGAAGGATTTAGTAGTAAATTCTTGAGAACAAATGCCAGCAACTATCTTGTTTTGTACATTAACTATAGCGCTGGTCCTGATGGTATTTCTCGAAATGCTCATTTGTGGAAAAAGGGAATTGCTTATCTTTCCAAAGAAAAAAAAGAGGTGGGACGGATGTGTATTGCAGGGGCCATAGCTGCTGTTACTGCCCTTATTCCTGTTGCTTATCTCATTTTAGCTGAAAACATTCCACGAGAAGAGCAGCAACTCCCTAACTGGGACAACGGATTTGGAATTATTGTTGCTGCATTTGGTCCTGTTCTCTATATAGACGCTTTTGCAAAGGAGCTTGAAATAGCGCGGAAAACCATTACCAATTTAGAAGATTGGTTTAGGCAAGCCAGAGAATTATTTTTTCCTTCATCCTTGCCTTATCAGATGAAGCCTTTTGACACCATTCAAAGAGAAAAGTTTGATCGTGACCTTATAAAATTAAAACATTTTCTTGTGGGAGCTTCAGGTGCAGTGATTGAAGCTATTTATAAGGATGTTCAAGATGTTATTGCAGGAGCACGCTCTGAATTAGATCTCAAGACTCAACAAGCTTTTGCGATGCTAAGTTACATGCTTTCTTTAGGGGATGAAGTGCAAGAAGTGGCAAAGAAAAACTCCAAAAAATCTATTGCTGAGATTGCATTTGATGGCTTGAAATATACCTGTTTAATTTTAGGAGCGCCTACGGTTGGGCTTCTTCTTCAGCTTGTAGGGTCAACAGTTGCTTCCCTTTTTACATCTACCGTTGTGGCTGATTCCATTGGAGAAGGATTTGCCCTTGTTGCTTTCCTTCCCTTTAACTATGTCCTATTCCAATCCATGGATAATTTTAAAAATCTTCTGATGAGCAAAGACCCTCAAGGCTATGAAAGCCATCCTGGCGCCCGATTGCCCGTAAAAGTATTTATTGGCATTCAATCCTTTGTTTATTTGTTTCAAACCAGCATTGCTGTCCTTCAAAGTTATCAAAAGTGGTTTGGAGACCAGTGGTGGCCTTTTGCGGCAGGGATTCCTTTCTTTATTCCTAAGCTTATGGGACTTGCCACTAGTTTTAATGAAACTTTTAACGAACTGGTGACAACAGCTGCTATAAACGGGTACCATAAAATAGGTGGCAAGTGCAGAGGAAATTCTCTTTGTACCCCTTGTCAAAAAGATTGGCTGATTCGACTTGTTGAATCCAGTCGCAATGATTTAGAACATTGGGATCCAAAATTAATACACGACTTATCAAAAGGGGTAGAAATTTTTAAAAATGAAGAAGCCAATTCTTCCTTTGATGAGATTTGACAAAGAAAAATCCTATTTGACTCCTCGAATAAATTTTCTACCCCGGAAAAGATTTTGCTATTTGCAGCCAGGTTGACCTGGATTATCATAACAACTGACCCTTGGCTTAGCTTGGTCCTTTTGCCCAGTAACGGTAGTGCCACCTTCAGGGACAACAACTTCTTCAGAGATCACACCACCAGGGGTAACAACCTCAGGACCTCTATGTCTGCTTACCTGTGGGGTGGTCGTTCCTGATGGGGTTCCAGAGGGATGTGCACCCGGATTATTAATGGTATGGGGAACTTCCTGATGTTCAAAGTGTGGTCTGGGCCCCTCACGTCCTCGCGCAAAAGCATCCATTTGAGTCACGGATAAAGCTGCTAAAACAAGGGTGCCAAATACAATTGGTTTGAGTGTTGACATTTTCCTAACTCCTTTTACAAAATTAATGCAAATATTTGCATTAATTTTATTATTACATATGTTATTTATTTAATCAATAATAATTTTATAAACATTTGCAGTATTTAAAATAAAAGAGAATATA
>JAKFXB010000125.1 GCA_021731585.1 Alphaproteobacteria bacterium | reverse complement strand
ACAGTGGTTCCGGTAATGAGATTGTTAAAGAAGCAGAGGAACCCAGGAAATCTTCATCCTTAGTTTCCATTGCATAAGAGCTGCATGATAAGGATAGAAGAGCAGAAGAAACATACAAAAATTTTTCAAACATTTTAACCTCTTAATATTTCAATATATTTAGTTAACTAACACGCTATTCTTATTCTATCAATCACAATGATTATGGCCACCTCATAAAAATTTTTGATCCTCTCTTAATGACATCCAATTAGAGTGGGAAGCTTTTGTAAAAATTTAATTTTCTCATTTTAACAAAATTTTAAATGATACAGAGCTTTAATGATCTTTAGCTAAAAACATTATTTGTTAAAGGGAGAAAAAAATGACAACAGAAAGCCTTACCTATGAATCAATAAATGTTGCTGAAAATGAAGGTTATCTTAAACGTGTCATCCTCTCCTGTATGATCGGAAATGCTCTTGAATGGTATGATTTTGCCCTGTATGGATATTTTGCAACCACCATTGGTTCTCTCTTTTTTCCAAAATTCAGCACTGTGGCTTCACTTTTAGCCACTTTTGGTATTTTTGCCGCAGGTTTTATCATGCGCCCCCTAGGAGGAGCTATTTTTGGTCATATAGGTGATAAGATTGGCCGTAAAAAAGCTCTCTTATGGTCAATCTATTTGATGGCGATTCCAACAACCCTTATTGGTCTGCTGCCAACTTATGAGCAAATTGGGTGGCTTGCACCTTTACTCTTGACCTTTATTCGCTTAGCTCAGGGTCTTTCTATGGGAGGTGAGTTTACCGGATCTATGGTCTTTGTGGTTGAAAGTGCACAACAGCACAACCGCGGCCTCTATGGAAGCTGGGTTGTTTTTAGCCTCCTTATTGGAATTTTAGTGGGCTCAGTGATTGCTACATCGACCTGCACCCTCCTCTCTGAAGATCAAGTCCTGGCTTGGGGATGGAGAATTCCATTTATTCTGAGTGTGGCGGGAGGTTTTATAGGCTCCATGATGCGTCGCGTTATCCACGAGCCCGAACAATTTAGAATAGCTAAAGAACATCACAAGGAGAAGTCTTCACCCCTTAAAGAGCTTTTTAGATACCACTCCAAAACTATTGCTTATGTTGTCACAATTGAACTAACCCTTTCCATTGGTTTTTATTTAATTGTCACTTTTATCAATAATTTCCTTACGGCTTTGCTTAATTTTGATATGGCCTCAAGTCTAATCATGACCACCATAAGTATGGTGGCTATGGGAGTGTCAATTCTTTGTTTTGGCTGGGTTTCAGATAAGATAGGTCGTAAACCTGTTTTGATCACAGGTGCCCTTGCCTTCACATTTTTTGCCTATCCTCTTTTTCTCTCTCTTGAGGGTGGATATATAGAGGCACTGCTTGCACAAATCGCTCTTTCTTTTATCATGGGTGTGTTCTTTGCTCCCATTCCAGCAACCTTGGTTGAGCTCTTTCCTTTAACTGTTCGTTACTCAGGCCTTGCGATCTCTCATAGCATCAGCATGGCCGTCTTTGGAGGAACCGCTCCCTTCATTGCGACAGGACTTATTCACCTTACCAACAATAATGCGGCCCCTGCCCTCTACTTAGGCATAGCGAGCCTCATTTCAGCTATTGCCCTCTTTTTTATGAAGGATCGCTATCAGGTAAAGGTGGTATAGTTCATTATAGGGACATGATATTAAATCCAGCATCCACATAGACGGTGTTTCCTGTAATGAGAGTCGCTTCATTACTCGCTAAAAATTTTGCATAAGCTCCAACAGATTGGATAGTAAGGGCTTCATGTTCTGGAGATTTTTTACGTGTCAATTGAAGTAGAGAATCAAAATTGGGGATAGCGCGCGCCGCGCGCGTTGAAATGGGCCCAGGAGAAATGGCATTGACACGAATTTTCTTACCCCCCAAATCAGCAGCTAGATATTTCACAGCTCCTTCCAAAGCAGCTTTGACTGGCCCCATGACACCATAGTGTTCAACAACTTTTTCGCTTCCTAAGTAAGTCATTGTCAGCAAAGCTCCCCCCTCTTTCATAAGAGGTTCAGCTAAGCGAGCGAGACGTATAAAAGAGTAACAAGAAATGTCCATTGCCATTAGGAAACCTTGTCGTGAGCAATCTGTGACTCTCCCTTGTAAATCTTCTTTTGGGGCGAAAGCGATCGAATGAAGGAGGAAGTCAAGCTTTCCCCACTTTTGGTTAATTGCCTCAAATAAAGCAATCATTTGATCCTCATTTTGAACATCTAAGGGCATGATAATCGCTGCCCCAATTTCTTCTGCAAGAGGTCTCACGTATGGTTCAGCCTTTTCATTAAGGTAGGTGATGGCAAGCTCAGCCCCAGCTTCGTGGAAAGCTTTTGCACATCCCCAAGCAATAGATTCCTTATTGGCAATCCCCACAACCAAACCCTTTTTACCTTGTAGACTCTTCATCTCTTGTGTCCCTTCCTGCAACCTCTTCGATTTTAATCTTAATTTAACCACATTGTCATAAAATTATTTAGAAAATAAGGAGAATACAAATGGGTCGCCTTTCAGGAAAAGTTGCACTAATCACAGGGGCAGGCATGGGAATGGGTGAAATTGAGGCCATTCTTTTTGCTCAAGAAGGGGCAAAAGTCATTGTCACTGACATTAACGAAGAAGCTGGTTTGGATACAGTAAGAAAAATTGAAAAAGCCGGTCACAAAGCCGAATTTATGAAATTAGACGTTAGAAATGAATCAGAATGGCAGCAAGTAACGAAGTCTATTCTTGAAAAACATGGCAAGCTTGATGTTCTTATCAACAATGCAGGTATCCTCCTTTTAAAACCCTTAGAAGAAACGTCTGAAGAGGAATGGAAGCATGTTTTTCAGGTTAATATCATGGGTGTCTTTTTTGGGTGTAAGTACGCAGTTGAAGGGATGAAAAAGGCAGGCGGAGGCTCTATCATTAACATAGCCTCAGTTTATGGGATTATTGGAGCTCCAAATGCAGCTGCTTATGAAGCGTCCAAAGGAGCCGTTCGCGCACTTACTAAAGCAGCCGCAGCAGACTTTGCAAAATATAAAATTCGTGTCAATTCAGTGCATCCGGGTTTAATTGACACCCCCATGACGCAGGACACAATTAAAGATCCGGAAAAAACAAAGCAACTCTTAGCAACCACAATTATGGAACACCCAGGAAAACCTGAAGAAGTTGCCTTGCCCGTACTTATGCTGGCTTCTGACGAATCTTCCTACATGACTGGAAGTGAACTTATTATTGATGGAGGCTATACGGCAAGATAGATAATGGAATATATTGAAAATAAGACATTTGATGAGATTAAAATCGGTGATTCTGCCGAGATTTTACGTACCCTCACGTGGAATGATATCGAATTATTTGCAACCGTATCAGGAGATGTCAACCCTGCTCATGTTGATGAAGCTTTTGCTCACAATAATTATTTCCACAAAATTATTGTTCATGGCATGTGGGGAGGATCCCTCATTTCAACGGTTTTAGGAACGAAACTGCCGGGTCCAGGAACAATATACATTGAGCAATCTTTGAACTTTAAAAAACCAATAGGGATTGGAGATACGGTTACGGTAAAAGTCACGGCTAAGGAGAAATATCCCTTAAAAAAAATCATCACTTTTCTTTGCACAATAACTAATCAAAATAATGAAGAAGTTACAGAAGGAATGGCTGTTGTTCGAGCCCCTACTGAAAAAATTCGTCGCCCACGGATTGAATTGCCTGAACTTATTCTTCGCAAACCTGGTGAACTTTATGGAGATCTTGTCAAAAAGATCCGTAACGTTGAACCAGTTAAAACCGCGGTAGTCCACCCGGTTGATGAGGTTTCTCTCTTAGGAGCCATTGAATCAGCACAAGCCAACCTTATCATTCCTGTCCTCGTTGGCCCAGAAAGCAAAATAAGGGCTGTTGCTGAGAAACTCAAAATTGATTTAACTGCCTATGAGATCATAGCAACACCCCATAGCCATGCCGCTGCTGAAAAAGGAGTTTCTTTGGCGCGAGAAGGTATTGTGGGAGCTTTAATGAAGGGAGCACTTCACACTGATGAGTTGATGCATGCTGCTTTAAATAGAGATTCTGGAATTCAAACGGAACGTCGCATGAGCCATATCTTTGTTATGGATATTCCCACCTATCCGAGATTGCTCCTTGTCAGCGATGCTGCCATTAATATCTATCCCAATTTAGATGACAAAAAAGATATTGTTCAAAATGCCATTGATCTTGCTCTGGATATCGGCATCTCTCTTCCCAAGGTTGCTATTCTTTCGGCCGTTGAAACTGTTTCCTCTAAAATCCAGAGCACACTCGATGCCGCTGCTCTTTGCAAGATGGCCGATCGTGGACAAATTAAAGGCGGTATTTTGGATGGTCCACTCGCCTTTGATAATGTTGTGTCTAAAGAAGCCGCTAAGATCAAAGGAATCGTTTCGCTCGTTGCAGGAAAAGCGGATGTGATTATTACGCCCGATTTAGAATCAGGGAACCTTCTTGTGAAGCAGCTGGAGTATCTCAGTGAGGCTCAAAGTGCAGGAATCGTTTTAGGAGCGAAGGTGCCTATCATTTTAACAAGTCGTTCTGATAAGCCCATTACACGTTTAGCCTCAAGCGCGCTTGCCGTCACCGTCGTTTATAAGATGTTTGCTTTAAAAGCAGAAAAAGAGGAGTCATGAGTCAAACTGTACTCACACTTAATTCTGGCTCTTCAAGCATAAAGTTTGCCCTTTATTCAGTTGAGAATACATCTCACAAAATTTCTCTTCTTTGCCAGGGTGAATTTGAAGGGATTCCGACCACTCTTCATTTTTCAGCCCATGATATCCATGGCAACCTGGAGGATAAGATGATTGAGGAGAAGCCTAATTTCCAAACGGCTCTCAGCTATCTCCTCAAGTGGATAAATCTGACTTTCCCTCAGTTGACTTTGAGCGCTGCAGGGCACCGCATTGTTCATGGTGGAGAGTACTATACAGAATCGGTCGTCATTAGCGAAGACGTTTTCACCTATTTAGAGTTCCTCTCTCCCTTAGCTCCTCTTCATCAGCCCCACAATTTGGCAGGAATTCGTACCTTACAAACCCTCCATCCAACCCTTCTTCAAATTGCTTGTTTTGACACTTCTTTTCACCACACGAATCCGCGTTTAGCCACTCTTTTTGCCCTTCCCTACTCCTTCTGGGAAGAAGGCATTCGACGTTTTGGTTTTCACGGACTTTCCTATCGGTATATAGCTGAAATTCTCCCACAACTCGCAGGAGACAAGGCTAAGGGCCGTGTCATTGTGGCTCATTTAGGTCATGGCGCGAGCCTGTGTGCCATCAAGGGCTTAAAGAGCCTAGCCACCACCATGGGATTAACAGCGCTGGATGGGCTTCCTATGGGAACTCGGTGTGGAAACATAGACCCTGGCGTTCTGCTGTATTTAAGTTCTAAGAAGGGCTATTCAACCCAAGAACTCTCTAACCTGCTTTATAAAAAATCAGGTCTTCTTGGTCTTTCTGGTGTCAGTGGTGACATGAAAGAGCTTCTTCAAAGCACATCACCCCAAGCCACTGAAACTATCGATTATTTTTGTTACCAAGTCAGGCGGCAACTTGCCTCATTGATGGCAGCCCTTGAAGGGCTTGATATCATCGTCTTTACAGGAGGCATTGGTGAAAATGCCTGGCAAGTTCGGCAAAAGGTGTGTGAAGGGTTAAAATGGCTCAATGTAGAATTGGACGAAGAGCTTAATGCTTCGTTTCGCCCTACAGATGCCGCCCGAATCAGCACCCCAGAAAGTAGAATAGCCGTTTGGGCCATCCCCACCAATGAAGAAATCGTTATAGCCCAGGACGTGTTTAAACTTATAAAAGGAGGAAAAAACAATGGGACTTTTTAACCGAAATGAAATCACAGTCACTGAAACAGGGGAAGGCAACTTCACCCAATCGATCCACATAGGTAAGCACATCATTACCGCTGATGAACTGGAAGCAATTGGTGGAAATGATAACGGCCCCAATCCTTATGACCTTCTTTTAGCTAGCCTTGGGGCCTGTACCTCTATCACATTAAGGATGTATGCCTTACGAAAAAATATTCCTTTAAAAACCATGCGTATCAGTTTGGACCATCAAAAAGTTGACGACGAAGATATTATTCATTGTATTCTCTATTTAGAGGGTGACCTTACCTCCACACAAAAGGAAGATCTTCTGAGGATTGCAGAAAAGTGCCCCATTCATAAAACACTAGAGCACTCTTCCCAAATAAAAACAACTTTAGGAACGAAAAAAGATTAATCTATACGCTCAACGGCCATGGCGACGGCTTCGCCTCCGCCGATACAAAGAGCCACCACACCTTTTTTCTTTCCATGGGTTTTAAGGGCATAGAGAAGGGTTGTGAGAAGTTTTGCTCCTGTTGCGCCAAGGGGGTGCCCTAGAGCGCATGCTCCCCCATGAACGTTTACCTTCTCACGGCTTAGTCCTAAATCTTTCATCACAGCCATGACAACAACGGCAAAGGCCTCATTGATTTCATAGAAATCAACTTCGTCCTTATCCCATCCTGCCTTTTTAAGGACTTTTTCAATGGCCCCACTGGGAGCAAGAGTAAACCACTCTGGCTCACGCGAATGCTGGGCGTGGGCAACAATTCTAGCAAGAGGTTTTAGATTTCTCTTTTTAGCTTCACTTTCACTCATCACAACAACAGCAGCAGCGCCATCACTGATAGAGCTTGAATTGGCGGGTGTCACTGTCCCCTCGTTGCTAAAGGAGGGTTTGAGAAGAGGAATCTTTTCAAAATTAATTTTTTTAGGGGGCTCATCTTCATCTACAGTCATTTTTTCTTTTTTTTGAATGACTTCAACAGGCACAATTTCTTCTTTAAAATATCCTTTTTTCATAGCCTCAAGAGCACGCTTATCTGTTTCGATGGCAAAAGCATCTTGCTCTTCACGGGTAAATCCATACTTCTCAGCCGTCCTTTCAGCAAAAACCCCCATAGACGTTCCTCCTGTAAAGGAATCCTCTAGGCCATCAAGCAGCATATGATCGAGGACTTGAGCCGTCCCCATACGAAGCCCGGCTCTCGCTCCAGGCAGCAGGTATGGCGCATTGGTCATACTTTCCATGCCCCCTGCAATGGCAACGTTAATCGAGCCTGCTTTAATTAAATCGTGGGCCAGCATCACTGTTTTTAAGCCCGATCCACAAACTTTGTTAAGGGTCACGCAGGCAACTTTCTTAGGAAGCCCTGCATGAAGAGCCGCTTGTCGTGCGGGAGCTTGTCCTAAACCTGCAGGAAGAACACATCCCATCAAGGCTTCATCCACATCCTCCCCTGAAATCTCTACAGCTTCTAAGGCTCCTTTTATAGCCGCAGCTCCTAATTGTATTGAACTTAGACTTTGGTAGACCCCTTGAAACGAACCGGTGGGGATACGTTTAGCCGCAACAATAACGATTGATTCCTCTGACATATTTTCCTCCATTTTCATAAAGTTATCGTTTTTGATCGTTTCTGTCCAATTTTTTTGTTTCAGTTCTTACCACCCGAGGGAATTTCTGTAAGCCCATAATTTGGGTATTTCAGCGAAGGTAATGATAGCATTTAATAAGATTCTCAATCCATTTTTAAACCAAGAAAGCAAAGATCGGTTCAATTTTTTTTAGTAGCATTGGTTTTAACTCTTGGCTGCA
>JAKFXB010000042.1 GCA_021731585.1 Alphaproteobacteria bacterium | reverse complement strand
TTTGGAGCTCAATGATAGAGTTTGTGGATTCAACCGCTTTTTTTTGAGTAGATGTCAGTAGGTCCATATTTTTTTGATGGCTTGCAACCATGGCCTCCATATCGATTCCCGGAACCTTAAATTGTTTAAAGGCACTAAATAGTTCCTCTCCAAAGGGCGGTACATTTGTATCTTTGCTCATGATTTTTCCTCCATTTTTTTGTTTTTCAATTAATATTTGCATTAATTTAATGAGGATAGGATTTCATAGAACTGTTAATAAAAAGTTAAGAAAGTGGCCTCTTCTAAAATGAAATACTTGTCATTAAAAAATAATACATCTTCAAATTTGAAGATGTTTGTAATAATTTCTCTCTAAAATCTGAAGAAGGATCTTTGGGCGCTGCTTAAATTTCTAAAAAGAGCTGTTAGTTTGAGAAGCGTAAAGTAGACTATAACCTTGGAGGTGTGCAGCTGCTTTTAAAATGATAACAAGATCGTAAATGGTTTTAGCTGTCTCTCAAAAGCCCCTTTCTTTTATAATTTAACTTTTTTTTAAAGAAGTATTTGACTTTTGTTAATAGATGGTCCTTTAAGATAGCTGTGTTACATGATATATTTAGAGTCAGGACCCTATGTCATTTGAAAAGTTGGGATTAAATCCCAAAACCCTTCAAGCCATTAGTGAAGTTGGTTATACAGCGCCAACCCCTATTCAGGAAAAAGCTGTTCCCCTGCTTTTGTCGGGACGTGATGTTATTGCGCTGGCGCAAACGGGCTCGGGAAAGACGGCCTCTTTTATCCTCCCTCTTTTAGATTTATTGACTCGCGGCCGTGCAAAGGCGCGCATGCCCCGTTCCTTGATTATGGAGCCCACCCGTGAGCTAGCTGCTCAAGTTGCCGAAGATTTTGCTATTTATGGCAAGTACCACAACTTTACAGTGGCTCTTCTTATTGGTGGAGAGTCTTTTGTGGATCAGGAGAAAAAGCTCCTCAAAGGCGTGGATGTATTGATTGCAACGCCCGGGCGTCTTTTGGATCTTCATGAACGCGGGAAAATTCTTTTAAATGATGTGAAGATGCTGGTCATTGATGAAGCCGACCGTATGCTAGATATGGGATTTATTCCTGATATTGAAAAGATTGCAAGCCTTCTTCCTCCTCATCAAACGGCTCTTTTTTCAGCCACCATGCCGGCGCCCATTCGAAAGTTGACGGAGCAATTTCTTAAAAATCCTGAGGAAATTACCATTGCGGCCTCTTCTAAGGAATCAGCTCAGATTACCGAATACATTGTTCGAGTTCCGGAAAAAGATAAAAGAAATGCGCTGCGCTCACTTTTAAAGAAAGAAAATCTCCATCAAGTCATTGTTTTTTGCAATCGTAAACGGGAAGTAGACGTTGTTTATAACTCTATGAAACGCTATGGCTTCAAAGTAGGGGCCCTTCATGGAGATATCAGCCAATCAGCGCGCAACCAAACCTTGAAGGAATTTAAGGCAGGAGACATCGACCTTTTGATAGCCAGCGATGTTGCCGCCCGTGGTATTGATGTTGAGAATCTTCCCGGCGTGATTAACTTTCATGTGCCCACCAATCCTGAGGATTATGTTCACCGCATTGGCCGCACCGGGCGTGCAGGAAAAGAAGGCAAAGCTTTTACCTTTGTCTCGCCCCATGAAACAAAATATCTAGATCCTATCTTAAAAGCATCAAAGAAAACCATTGAAGAGTATTTCGTGGAGATTACGCCTGAAAAGACAGCAGTTCACCCTAAAAGTGTAAAAAAACCTGTACAAGTAGCCTCTCACGCAAAGCATGTGCCTCAATCTCAGGCTGAAAATGAATCCACCCCTATGGGGTTTGGAGATGATATCCCTGCCTTTATGCGCGTGAAGTAAGGTACCTTCAGAAATGTAGCTCGAATATTTTGCTCTCACTTTTTATTTAAAAATTTTCAAACCCTTGGCCTTTTTTCTCTAAGGGGGCATACTTATATAAAAAAGTAGATGGTGTTAAATCACCCCCCTTAGAGAAAAAAGGATAGCCATGAACTTAAATCAATATACAGAACGTTCCCAAGGATTTATCCAATCCGCCCAAACCCTGGCACAACGTGAGGGGCACCAACGCATTCTTCCGATCCACCTTTTAAAGGTTTTGCTTGATGATGAGGAAGGGCTTTGCGCCACTCTGATGCGCAACGCCGGTGGAAATTCAGAAAAAGCCCTTGAGCTAACCCTCGAAGAATTAAATCGTCTCCCCCGGATAGGCGGTGAGGGGGCCGGACAAGTCTTTTTAGCCCCTGAGCTTGCAAAGGTGTTTGAGCTGGCTGAAAAAGAATCCAAAAAGGCAGGCGATACCTTTGTTACTGTTGAGTATCTGTTGCTGGCTCTCGCCATGTCAAAAAATACGGAAGCAGGAAAAGTATTGGCTTCTGCAGGCGTTGACCCAGAAAAACTTAAGCTTTCAATTGAAACCATGCGAAAGGGCCGCCGAGCGGATACAGCCTCCGCTGAATCCCAGTACGATGCCCTGAGGAAATATGCGACCGATATGACCGCCCTTGCCCGCCAAGGAAAGCTGGATCCGGTTATTGGCCGAGATGAGGAAATCCGCCGCGCCATTCAAGTACTTTCTCGCCGTACTAAAAATAATCCGGTCCTGATTGGGGAGCCAGGGGTTGGAAAAACCGCCATTGTGGAGGGCTTGGCCCACCGTATTATCAAAGGCGACGTGCCTGAAGCCCTACGGGATATTCAGCTTATGTCCCTGGACATGGGCGCTCTTATTGCTGGCGCCAAATACCGGGGTGAGTTTGAAGAGCGCCTCAAGGCCGTTCTCTCTGAAATTACTCATGCGGAAGGGGATATTGTCCTCTTTATTGATGAGCTGCACACCCTTGTGGGTGCGGGAAAGGCGGAAGGGGCGATGGATGCTTCCAATATGCTTAAACCCGCTCTTGCACGGGGAGAACTCCATTGCGTGGGGGCCACGACTCTTGATGAATATCGTAAGCACATTGAAAAGGATGCCGCCCTTGCGCGCCGCTTCCAGCCGGTTTTTGTAAATGAACCCACGGTAGAGGATACAATTTCCATTCTCCGCGGTCTTAAGGAAAAATATGAAGTCCACCATGGGATCCGCATTACGGATGGCGCCATTGTGGCTGCAGCCACCCTTTCCAACCGCTATATCACGGACCGCTTTCTGCCGGACAAGGCGATCGACCTTGTGGATGAGGCCGCTAGCCGCTTGCGCATGGAAGTGGATTCCAAGCCGGAAGATATTGATGAGCTGGACCGGCGCATTATCCAACTTAAGATTGAGCGAGAAGCCCTGAAGAAAGAAAAGGATCAAGCCTCCAAGGATCGCCTTGAGAAGCTGGAGAAAGAACTAGCCGACCTTGAATCCCAATCCAATGTGCTCACCGCAGCCTGGCAAACGGAAAAAGATAAGCTGACCAGTTCTCAAAAGCTAAAAGAAAACTTGGATAAAGCCCGCAACGAGCTGGAAATAGCTCAACGAAGAGGTGACCTTTCAAAAGCTGGTGAACTGATGTATGGAGTAATCCCTGACCTTGAGAAAAAACTGAAGGATGCGGAAGGCCAATCCCAAGATCAAATCATTCGTGAAGAAGTCACGCCCGATGACATTGCGGCCATAGTGTCTCGCTGGACGGGTATTCCTGTTGACAAAATGCTGGAAGGAGAGCGGGAAAAACTGCTTCGCATGGAGGATAATCTGCAAAAACGGGTTGTAGGCCAAATGGAGGCCGTCACCGCCATCAGCCAAGCTGTTCGGCGGGCCCGGGCGGGCCTGCAGGACGCTAACCGGCCTATTGGCTCTTTCCTCTTCTTGGGTCCTACGGGTGTGGGAAAAACTGAGCTCACCAAGGCTTTAGCAGAATTCCTTTTTGACGATGATGCGGCTATGACCCGCATTGATATGTCAGAGTTTATGGAAAAGCATTCCGTCTCTCGCCTTATCGGGGCCCCTCCCGGTTATGTGGGCTATGAGGAAGGCGGTACTTTAACCGAATCGGTGCGTCGGCGCCCCTATCAAGTCATCCTGTTTGATGAAATTGAAAAGGCCCACCCCGATGTGTTTAACGTGCTCCTCCAAGTCTTGGATGATGGCCGCCTTACGGATGGGCAAGGCCGTACCGTTGATTTTCGCAATACCTTAATTGTGCTGACCTCTAACCTCGGGAGCAACATTTTGGCTGAGCATCCAGGCGAACCTTCAGAGAAAGTCCGCAAGGAAGTGATGGAGATTGTCCGTGCGTCCTTCCGTCCTGAGTTTTTGAATCGTATTGATGAGATCTTACTCTTCCGCAGGCTCTCTCGCGAGGATATGAGCAGCATTGTGAAGATCCAACTTGGCCGTCTTTCAAATCTTTTGAAGGACCGCAAAATCACCCTTGATGTGGATGATTTGGCGTTGACCTGGCTTGGGGATCAAGGCTATGACCCTGCCTATGGCGCTCGCCCCCTAAAGCGCGTCATCCAAAAAGAGCTCCAAAATCCCCTTGCCGTGATGGTTTTGGAAGGCAAGATCATGGATGGTCAGAAGGTGAACGTCACTGCCGATAAGAACGGTTTGGTGATGGGGCAAGTTTTTGATAATAAAAAAGCCCCCCATTAAGGCGGGCTTTTTAGGAAGATGTCAAAGGTTAGTCAACTTGTTCCATTCCACCTTGTCCCTTTTCCTGACTTTGTTGATTATACTCAGTCGCGAGGAGGGGTTGTGAAGGAGGCTCAGCGGAAGGAATTGAAGAAGTTAATTGCAAACTTATCATCTGTCTAGCTTGATCAGCTTGCTTTTTAACAGATTCAATTGCATAAGTTCCACTTACAAAGCCCATGAAAGCCTCTTGACGAGCTTGGTCAACCTGTTCCTTAAGAGCCGCTGGAGCAAGCTGTCCCCTATCGGTTGCGTTAGGAATAAGCGTTTCTGCTGTAATAGCCTTTGTTACAGGGAGATTTTCATAAGTAATCCCTAAGGCAGCCATTTGAGGAGCAATAGAAGAAAAATCACTCATGGCCTGGTTACTCATTACAAATCCGCGAATAATTCCCTTTAAAAAATACGCGACGTTTTGTTCTGCATCGTGAGAAGGAATTGTATATGAACTGGTATTCCACGACTCGATAAATTTACTATAATTCAATCTTATCTCATCAACGCCACTTAGTTGAGAACGGTAAAGAGCACAAGCTGTACTTGTGAAAACGTCTTCAGTATCAGCAACTCTCTTGCCAATCCAAAATTGACGGATTTCTCGTTCAAGGGTTGGTGTTTCTCCTGCCATAAGCGCCCCCATATAGCGTAGGACATTTCCACCTGTCTTTCGACAAGATCCTAAAGCGCTTGGGTCAGTTGTTACGGACTTGATCAGAGGAGCTGCAGACATACCGTTATATGTGGTTGTTCCTGCAAGAGAAAGACTGTTGCTTACTAACAAGTCACCTACAAAAGAGTCGTCCCCTCTTACGCAGTCACCAAAATAGCGAAAAGTGTGACCTGTTCCTGAAAGAACGGAACTCCCAACTGCGCAGACACTACTCCACCAAGAAGAAGACTCATCACCAGAAGAGGAAGAGACAGGAGCAGAAGGAGAGGCGAGTTGTGACTGAGAGGCTCGAAAAGCATTAATAACGCCTCTGAGTTCATCATCATAAACCGCATGGCTTGCGGAGCTCAATAAACTACTTGCCAATACAGATACACTTACTAAATAAGAAAACTTTTTTACCATAATAATCTCCAATAAATTAACACCTGATACTAATATAGGGACTATACTTTATATTTCAAGTATAGTCCCTATAAATATTTTATTTAAGATTAAAACTAGGCAGCAGCTGCAGCAGAATTACGGGCTGCATCAAACTGTATCTTATCTCTTTCCTTAATAAAAACTTGATTGAGATAACTTTTCATCAGATTTAACTTCTCACCATCAGGAGCCTCTTTAATCCCATTCATTTTTTCAAGAACTGGCATTCCATGAGCAAACATTTCTTGAGAAAAGGTCTCATAAGATACAGTTGGATTCTTAGCTAGAGTTTGTCCAGCAAGAGCACTTAAGTAAATTTGTTCTGTATCTAAGCTTTTTGTGGAAAGCCCACGCTTATCAAGTCCAGAAACGACATCCTCATAAGTTTTAACAGCTGTAGCTGCATCTGCTTTAAGGGAAGCCACGGCTGTCTTGCGAAGAGCCTCTGCAACGTCGGCATCCTTTGAGCTCTTATTAAGTCCTAGATTGTTTAAGACAACACGTGTTGTCGTTTGGGTTTCTTCTCCGCCTTTAATCCATTGCCCAACTTTCCGGAGAGCATTTCCAATAGGATTAAAAATATTACGAGAAAAGGAAAAGCCAGTCTTATAAGAAAGAGCAGTTGCGGCTCCATCTTTTGCCATTTGGGTTACATGACCTGCTGCCGTCCGAGAATCGTCTTCAGTTCGCAACTTATCGCCAAACCAACGAAGTGCATTTCCCGTTTTTTGACGGAAAGAAGAAAACCATCCTCTTTCTGCGGCAGGCTCTTGATGAACAATAGAAGCTACTGGGCATGAACGGCTTCTAGTAATGTGATCTGCTAATTCATCAGGTGTTACCGCTGAAAGAGAAGCAGGGATAAGGGCCGAAGAAAAAACGGACACTAACAAAAAAGATTTAAAATATTTCATAACACCACCTAAATAACTTTTTACTGGTTTTTATATAAAACCCTTTGCTTTGAAAAGCTCGCATAATTTTTGCATATGAGGTATCTACTATTTTATGGCGAGAATAGTAAAATTTTATATTTATTGGTATATTTCTTCCTCAAATCCCTCTTTTCATTTTTGATGCCTTCCGCCATCATAGGGGCCATGACACAACGCCTTAAAAATAAGATTGCCCTCATTACGGGCGCCTCACGAGGTTTGGGGGCAGCCGTTGCTAAACGTTTTGCCCAAGAAGGGGCTCAGCTTATCCTTATCGGACGGGAGACGGCAGCCCTTGAGAAAGTAGATGACATCGTTCAACAGTATGGGCCTCCCGCCCTTCTCGTGCCCTTTGATTTAACGGATCTTCCCCGATTCGATGATCTTGCGAAATCTTTGGCTGAGCGTTTTGGCCGCTTGGATATCCTTGTGGGAAATGCCGGTATTCTTGGCGATGCTACCCCCATGACCCATGTCACTCCAACGGCATGGCACAAAATCATGACTACAAATCTTCATGCCAATTGGCATCTTCTGCGAGCTGTGGAGCCTCTTCTCATAGAAGCTAAAATAGGGCGTCTTATGTTCGTGACAAGCGAGATTGCGACGATACCAATAGCCTATCGAGGCCCCTATGCGGTGAGCAAGGCGGCCCTGGAGATGATGGTGAAAACCTATGCCTTAGAAGTGAAACACCGCGATTTCCGAGTTAACTTGATTGATCCAGGAGGTTTGCGCACCGACATGGGTGCCGAATGGATGGGGGGAGGGGAAAGGGCCGCAGGTCTTTCTTTGCCAGAAAGTATAACAGAGGCTTTTGTTCGTTGTGCTGAAGAGGACTGCCCTTACCATGGGGATGTTATAAAAGCTGAGGAAATAAAAAAACCTCTCCCACAAGGGGCTTTGTTGAATAAATGAGGCGTTACGAACAAGGAAATATAGGATAAACTCTTTTTAAGCAAAAAAAGAAGGGTAAACCTATATGTCTAAAAAAACCTACCGTGTTCGTAACTGGAAAGAGTATAA
>JAKFXB010000138.1 GCA_021731585.1 Alphaproteobacteria bacterium | reverse complement strand
CCTGATGCAGCTTTTGACCTGTGTCCAACGGGGGATTACAGAGCAAGTCTTAGTGGTGACCGAGCCTACGGATAATCTCTTGCGTAAGCTTGCCAATAAGCAGGGCTGGCCATGTCTTGATCATCCCACCACTGTGGGAGGGCGTTATTCCTGTTTTTCCATTGTGGGGCTTATTCCTATGCTTCTCTCCGGCCTTGATCCTTACGCTTATCGCAAAGGAGCTGCTTCCGTTCTTCAAGCGCATTTGACGGAGTCAGAACCTGCAGCCTTATTAAGCGCGCAAACGGCTCATGCTCTCAAAGAAACAGGGAAGACTCTTTCGGTGATGATGCCCTATGCCGATCAATTGCGCCTCCTTGCCCTTTGGTATTGTCAATTGTGGGCGGAAAGTTTAGGCAAAGAAGGGAAGGGGACAACTCCTATTGCAGCACTGGGGACCGTTGATCAACACAGTCAATTGCAACTTTATCTTGCGGGTCCTAAGGACAAATTCTTTACCCTCATTGCTCCGCGGTGGGAGGGGAAAGGGGATAAGATTGAATCAACCCTGGTTCCTGAATTTACCCATAAAACCATGGGTGATTTATTTTCAGCTGAGTTGAAAGCGACCTATGAAACGCTTCAGCGAAACCACTGCCCTGTGCGCCTGATTACTTTGGATAAGATGGGAGAAGAATCGCTGGGAGCCCTTATGATGCACTTTATGATTGAAACCATTCTGACCTCCTACCTGGAAGAGGTAAATGCTTTTGATCAGCCGGCCGTTGAAGAAGGCAAGATCCTTGCCCGGGAGTATTTAGCTGCATGAAGATTCGTAGACTTGAGCCCCATCTTGTGAATCAAATTGCCGCTGGTGAAGTGGTTGAAAGACCAGCCTCTGTTGTCAAAGAGCTGGTTGAAAACGCCCTTGATGCGGGAGCAATACAAGTAACGGTTCAACTGCGAGACGGAGGCCGAAGTCTTATTGGGGTCACGGATAATGGATCCGGTATGGGACGCGAGGATTTGGAATTGGCCATTGAGCGCCATGCAACCTCAAAGCTGCCCAATAGTGATCTCTTTAACATTCAAACCCTTGGATTTCGTGGAGAAGCACTGCCCTCAATAGGCTCCGTCAGCCGTCTTAATATCACAAGTTGTCTTCAAGGCGCCAGTGAGGCTTGGTGTTTGAAAGTAGAAGGGGGAGATAAAAAAGCCCCAATTCCTGCCTCTCACCCTCACGGAACCCACATAGAAGTCAAAGATTTGTTTTACGCAACGCCAGCACGGTTGAAGTTTTTAAAAACACCGCAAACGGAACTCTCCCATGCGGTTGAGCTATTGAATCGTTTGGCCATGAGCCATCCTTCTGTTGCCTTTAAACTCCTTGCCGACCAGCGGGTTGTCTTTGATTATAAACCTTGTGCGTCCCTCAAGGAGCGACTTGCGCAAGTTATAGGGCAGGAGTTTGCCGACAATGCCTTGCCTCTTGAGATGAGTCGAGGTGATATTCATTTGAAAGGTTTCATTTCTTTGCCCACCATGAGTCGCGCCAATGGAGCTCACCAGTATCTTTTTGTGAAGGAGCGACCTGTGAAGGATAAGCTCTTGCAGGGGGCTATTCGAGCAGCTTATCAGGACTTTTTGGCCTCTGACCGCTATCCGCTTTTAGCTTTATTTCTGGATCTGCCCTCGGAAGATGTAGATGTGAACGTTCACCCTGCTAAAACGGAAGTGCGCTTTCGGGACAGCGGCCTTATTCGGGGGACACTTGTCAGTGCCCTGAAGCAAACTTTGGCGGGAGCTAGCCACAAGACGGCCACAACTGTCAGTCAGCAAGCCGTTTATGCCTTTCGTCCTGCGCCAACGACGTACCACCAACCTTCTTTCTCAAGTGGGTATGTGTCTTCAGCACCTCGTTCTAGTTATCCCTCTCTTCAGGAGGCGCCAGCTCCTATTTTAGAAGATATGCCCTTAGAAACACCTCCTTTGGGATTTGCAAAAGCTCAGCTTCACGAAACCTATATTGTCGCTCAAACGGAGCAAGGCATGATTTTGGTGGATCAACATGCCGCCCATGAACGTTTGGTTTATGAAAGGCTTAAAGTAGAAAAAGGTCAAGTGCGCCGTCAACCCTTACTCATTCCTGAAGTTGTAGAGCTGACGGAAGGCGAGCTCGTGTCTTTGAAAGAGGTTCAAGAGGAGTTAGAAAGCTTTGGTCTGATCATTGAGCCTTTTGGGGAGAAGGCCTTCCTCGTGCGTGAAATTCCCGCCCTTTTAGGAGAGATCAATATCAAAGGCCTTCTCACAGATTTAGCGGATGAGCTTAAGGAGTTGGGTGGCGCTTTAAGCTTGAAGGAGCGCTTAGCCGAAGTTCTCTCCACCTGTGCTTGCCATAACAGCGTGCGCGCAGGGCGCCGGCTTTCCGTTGAAGAAATGAATGCTCTTTTGCGTCAAATGGAGCAAACGCCTCACTCTGGTCAATGCAACCATGGCCGTCCTACCTATGTAGAGTTGAGCCGCAGTGATATGGAAAAACTCTTCGGCCGGCGGTGAAGATATACACTGTATTTGAAGGTGCTTTTTTGATTTCATGAATGTTTTTTGGATCAACTATGTTATGGAATAGATCCTGAGATCGCCACTTTGTGGCTCCTCAGGATGACATTTCTCTAATAAATACAAAACGCTGTCATCCTGAGACCCCGAGTTATACGAGGGGGACTCAGGATCTCGCGGTAAATCCGCGGGGTGGGGCTTTTAAACCGGTTTTTGACGTCCCGCGGCTTGACAGCGGGATCCATTTTTTTGTAAGATCTATTGAAGACTTTAGATATATTTCTCGAGTAGGAAAATAATTTCATTAAATATAAAATAATATTTTAACATAATAAAACAGAACTTGGTTCCACATGTGGGGTATGTACACTAAGAATAATTGGAAAGGGTTTTTATGGATGGAACGTAGAGTCATTAAGATATGTTTTGTGTTTTCATTAATAGTGACCATGTTTACTAGCTCACTCTCTTTTGCGAATATTGATTCGCATCTTAAAGACTTAGATTTAGAAGGCACAAGAGTTATTCTTCGCGCCTTAAATAACAAATTTAAAGTTGACTGGATATCTGTTAAGTCTAATCATCCTAAACGTATGGAGGAAACGCAAAAAGTCCTCAGTTGTCTAACTTTTATTTTAGATGAGAAAGTTAAAAAAATAGTGAGTTTATCTGCTAAACAGAGGGAAATGTTTGGGGTTCCTAGATTTAATCAACTCTTAAATGACTGGTATCTTAGAAAAACAAACACATGCAATGAAATAAAAGAAAAATTAAAAGGCGAATGTGAAAACTCCTACTCTGGTGATCTGTATACATTTGAATGGCTCAGACCTTTCCCTGATGAAAGTGCAGATCCGATTACCGATGATTTTGTTATGGTTGATGAAGAACGCTTGATTTCTTGTGAAATATATTTTCCACCTAAGCCTCGAAATGAACTAGAGGATATGATTTCAACATCATCAGTTACGTCGCCAATGCCAGTAGTTCGTTCTTCAATGTCAAGGATACCTTCAGAATCATCAAAAAAGTCTTTATCAAGTCGTAAGTCTTCAAAACCAATAGTTAGTTCTTTACCGGAAGTAGGTAGTTCTTCAATGTCAGTGAAAAGACCTTCAGGATCATCAAAAAAATCTTTAAAGTCAAGTCGTAAGTCTTCGAAATCAATAGTTAATCCTTTACCGTTTGTAGGTAGTTCTTTAACATCAACAGATATTGAAGAGGATTCAGAGAGGTTGCGTTTACAGCAAGATGTACAAGATCGAGAAGAGCTACTTTTAAAATTAGATGAAAAAGGGGCGAAAATAGCTCTTCAAGCCATATTAAATAATTATCTTATCCCTCCTCAAAGATTTGATTTTAATAATGAAAGTGATAAAGACGGATATCAGCATATACATAATTATTTAAATTGTATTTTGCAAAATAAAAAGACAAAAGTAGAATATAAAAAAGAAAAACCTTCTAATACTGATGCAGAAAGCGCCGCATTTGCCAGTTACTGGCATGAGCAGAAACGTCTTGAGTATGAGGGCAGGTTAGAAATAATCTGGGAGCTCTTCAAACAAGTGTCCCAGCCTCAGGTTAACTAAACCTTGAGTGACAAAAAGAGAATTGATGCACAAACAAAAAACTAAAAAGGAAAAAAATCTGATGAAATTATTTTATGTCACACTTAACTCTGCTGAAGAGGCGAAAACAATAAGTCTCGACCTTCTTGAACAACGTCTTGCGATTTGTACCAACTGGTTTCCCATTGAATGCGCTTATAGATGGGAGGGGGAAATCAAGCAAGAATCTGAATTTGTGATGATTGTTAAAACCCAGGAGGAGAAAAGGGAAGACATTGAAAAAGTCATTGCAAAACATATTGATTACATGAATTGCATCATGGAATTGGATGTTCATTCTATTAATGAAAAATATTTAAATTGGCTCAATGCTGAAATTCCCGTTAAGCAGAAGTGCTGAACAATAGAAAGCCCATAAAAAATGAATAAATGAGGAAAAAGTGGATTGCCGCGACCCCTTTAGAGGCCGCGCAAGTTTGCTTAGACTTTCCTCATGCGAGGGGTGTGAACAACGAATCTTGCTTCCGCTAGCTTCGTCATTGCGAGGACTCATAGAGTCCGCGGCAATCCAGGAGGGCGTCGAAGCTTGTTGAGATGTGAGATGGATTACTCCGCTTCGTTCGCAATGACGATCAAAAAAATTTCTTATTCAACATGAGGGAAAGAGACTTATCTTTCCCCGTATCAAGTTGACCTTTTTTAGGTTTACGACGTTATGGAGCCCGCTACTCCGCCTTTTTTAAGAGAGCCTCTAATTTCTGCCTTTCGACCCATATCTCGGAAAGTCGATTGTTTGATTGAATTAATTCATCATGTTTTCCCGGCTCTGCTTTTAGAGAAACATCTACATACTCAACTGCCGATGAAAATTCGCGATTAGCTACAGAATAAAATGCAACAGGACGGAGTGTAGCATCTTTATATTCCATAGAGCTCTCTGCCTCTTTTCTTTGTTCCATCTTAAGCGTGTTATTTTTCTTCATCTCTTTTGCATGCTCTTCTTTCAACACGGCGAGCTTTGCTAAAATCGTTGATTTATCGTCCCCTGTGTCCATACCTATAGCATGATGGGTTGTTAAACTCAGTGTAATGGCCAGTGGAAAAATAATTTTTTTAATCATAATAAATACTCCTTATGTGAAATTAACCTAACCCAGAAATAGAGTATAAGGTCTTGGGTATAAATTAACTTTTTCCAAGGAACGTCATCCTGAATTTATTTCAGGATCTCTTTAGATGCTGAAACAAGTTCAGCATGACAACGGAGAGAGTCCTTCTACCTTATATCGAACTAATGGTTAGCTTCGTGAAAACCACAGCTATTTTCTTAATCAATCCTAAATATTTCCTATGCTATTATCCCTGAAATTGAAAAACTTAGGGGTGGATAATGAAAAATAAGGATGAGCGTTCTCCTGCCTCACGATGGCAAACGGCTCTGGTGGTCATTCTTTTACTTGCCATCCTCTTTTATTTTTTAATCGGGTTCAGCTACTTTGAGCCTGTCTATTCAATTCCCCCGCAAGATATTCCTCTTCTGATTGTTATTGTGCTTTGCGGCATTCCTCTGGTCTTTCAAATCCTATGGAAACTGTATAACCGCATCTTTGGGGCTGATGTTTTGGCTGCCCTTGCCATCCTTGTGGGAGTGTATTTAGGGCAATATTTAGCCGTAACAATTGTCATGCTGATGCTCGCCACAGGTCAAATGCTTGAAACCTATGCCTTAAGGCGCGCCTCATCCGTGTTACTGGCTTTGGCTGAACGGATGCCCTCGATAGTTCATCTTAAGCTTGGCTCCCAAATTGAAGAGTTTCCCTTAGAAAAGGTCAAGATCGGGGATCACATTGTTATTTATCCCCATGAAACATGCCCCGTTGATGGTGTTGTGATTCAAGGTCATGGTTTGATGGATGAATCTTATTTGACGGGAGAGCCTTATCTGGTTTCAAAAACACCGGGAGCCTCTGTCATATCGGGTGCTATTAATGGTGAGGAAATGCTCATCATCCGCGCGGAAAAGCTACCTCAAGATTCCCGCTATGCGCGGATTATGAAAGTGATGGAAGAGTCGGAGCAAAGGCGGCCCCACCTGCGACGGTTGGGGGACCAGCTGGGAGCCATATTTGCACCATTGACCTTGATCATTGCGGGTTTGACATTTTATCTGACGGACGATCCAGTGCGTTTTCTGGCCGTTCTTGTGATTGCAACGCCGTGTCCATTGCTGATTGCCATTCCCATTACGCTTATTAGTGCCATTTCTTTAGCGGCCAGAAAAGGGATTATTATTAAAGACCCCGTGGTTTTGGAACGTTTGCCAACCTGCAAGACAGCCATCTTTGATAAGACGGGCACTCTGAGCTATGGTCAGGCGGAATTGACGGAGATTGTCCCTTTTTCGGGCTTTAATGAGGAGGGAATTCTTCAGGACGTTGCGAGCATCGAACGGTTTTCAAAGCACCCTCTCGCAACGGCGATTGTGAAAGCGGCTCAAAAATCCCATCTTGCGTTCTTGGATGTGGAGAAGATCAATGAAGCCCCTGGAAAGGGGTTGGTGGGCCACCTAAAAGGGAAGGTTATACAAATTACCAGTCGGCAGAAATTGACTCAAAAACATCGAGACCAAGTTGCAACGCTGGCGCCCCCAAGACCAGGCATGGAATGCATTGTTTTGATCAATGATCAGCTGGCTGCCGTTTTTTATTTCCGCGATACATTGCGCCTCGAGGGCCAGTCTTTTATCGCCCATCTGGCTCCCATTCACTATTTTAAAAAGATCATGGTTGTCTCTGGTGATCGGGCGTCAGAGGTGAACCACATCGCTAAAGAGCTGGGGATTACGGAGGTTTACGCCAGTCAATCGCCCGAGCAAAAAGTAGAGATTGTTGCAAAGGAAACAGCCAACGCGCCAACCATTTTTATGGGGGATGGCATTAATGATGCGCCCGCCCTTGCGGTGGCAACCGTGGGGCTCGCTTTTGGTCAGCATAATCTGGTGACGACAGAGGCGGCAGGCGCCGTCATTCTCGAAAGTTCTCTGGCGAAGGTGGATGAATTGCTTCACATCAGCATGCGCATGCGGCAGGTGGCCTTGGTCAGTGCAGTTGGGGGGATGCTTTTAAGCTTTGTGGGCATGTATTTTGCAGCCATTGGCATGGTTACCCCTGTCATGGGCGCCTTGTTGCAAGAAGGAATCGATGTTCTGGCTATTTTAAATGCCCTGCGTTTAACCTGGCAATCTCAAGTACCGACAGATATTGAAGAAGATTAAACTCTCTAGGGCTTAACGATAAACGGATTCAGTAGTATGAGTGATATTCCGAATATTAATAAATTAATGCCTACTAAAACCCCAAAGATCCACAAAGCACTTATGGGATAGCTGACTAACAGAAGAGTGGCGATGGCTACCGATAAAAGACCACTTATAAGTGACCAACCCCAATAGCGAGCCTCCTTGCGTTGTTGAAAACCAAAGATAATCGTCAATATTCCTTGCGCATAAAAGAGAGCAATTAAGAGGATTGATAGGAAAAGGAGACCTATGAGGGGATGACTTAAGAGGTAAACACCTGCAAGAATGTACAATACTCCCACAACAAAATTCCAAATGTAGCCATCACGCTGTTTCTCTTCAAAGGCTCCAAAAAGGTGAAAAATTCCACCACAAAGGAAAAGAGCTCCAAAAAAGGCCTCAATCCCAAGTGAGCTATAAAATGGGTAAGCGATTGAAAGGGCTCCTAAAATAATAAAGAGGCCCCCTGTAATATTG
>JAKFXB010000087.1 GCA_021731585.1 Alphaproteobacteria bacterium | reverse complement strand
GTGATCCCTTTGAGGAATTTCTGCGCTTTCAAGGAGGCTTTTTTCTCTCTTATGGCGTTCATATTTGCAATGAAAAGACCCTTAAAACAAAAATGCTGGCTAAATGCGGCAACGTTGAAAAACAAGCTGCTAGCCCTATCGCTAAATACGTTCCGTCTCTTAAAAAGGAAGCTGAGGAGTGGACTTATGTGCGAGAGAAGTTTGAAGAGGGACAGCGTCTTGTTCGAACACGCTTTCAGGTCGGACTCTTAAATTCTCCTGATCAAATTGCTCGAGAAGAGCAAACACTCTTTAATCTTTACCGCTCTCAACGATGGGAGCTTGTATTAGACAAGTATCTCCAACTCCCATCCTTCTTAAGTTGTTTGCCGATGACCTGGGGAGAAGGAGCCGTTGAAGATAGTAAAACCTTTAAAAAAACAAAAACAACGTTGAGTCATGAACCCTCTAATCTCATGCCACTTCAAGGGGAATGGCAAGGAACAAAATCTCCCGGCATGATGCTAACTGGAAGACGAGGCCAGATTTTCTATTGGTCGCCCTTTGATAATAACGAAGGCAACTACAATACCTGTGTTGTGGGAAGGTCAGGATCAGGAAAGTCTGTCTTTATGCAAGAGCTGCTGACCAGCATACTGGGTATGGGAGGACGGGTCTTTGTTTTAGATGTAGGCCGTTCCTTCGAAAAGACGGTCAAGCTTCTTAAGGGCACTTTTGTAGAGTTTAGTACTCATTCCCCTATCTGCATTAATCCTTTTTCTTCTCTCCCCTCTCATGATGCTGAAGCGGCTTCTGATGGTTTAGCTATGCTGAAACCTATTCTTTCCCTCATGGCAGCTCCTAAAGAAGGCACGACCGATTTAGAAGACACTTATTTAGAACAAGCTCTTCAAGAGGCTTGGAATGAAAAGCAAAACAAAACCACCATTACGGATGTGGCGGATGTTCTTCTCAACCTTCCCGATCGCATTGCGGTCACTTTAGGAAAGCGTTTGCGTCCTTACACAGAAAAAGGATCTTATGGAAGGTTCTTTAATGGAGAAGCCAATATCGATCTTTCCGATAATTTGGTTGTCATTGAGATGGAGGAGCTGAAAGAACGGAAAGACCTTCAATCCGTTATTGTCCAGATGGTCATCCTTCAAATTACCAATTCCATTTATATGGGAGATCGTAAAACCCCCAGCTGTCTTATTCTTGATGAAGCTTGGGATATGTTAAGAGGTGCTCAATCTGACGTTTTTATTGAAACGGCGGCAAGGCGTCTTCGTAAGTACTTTGGGGGCCTTGTTGTTGGCACTCAATCCGTCAACGACTTTTATGCAACTCCGGGCGCACAAGCTGCCTTTGATAACTCGGATTGGATGTGTCTTCTCTCCCAAAAAGATGAATCCATTGAACTTCTTAAAAATTCCAAACGTCTGAGTATGGATCCAGCTATGGAACGTACTCTGCGATCCCTTCATACGGAACAAGGACAATATGCCGAGATTATGATTAAAGGACCTAAAGGGTTTGCTGTGGGGAGACTCTTCCTCGATGAGTTCTCAAAGGTTCTTTACTCCACCAAGGCCGAAGAGTTTACAGCTGTTCAAAATCTTGTAAGCCAAGGATTTAGCCTCAAAGAAGCTATTCAAATGATTGCAAAGGTTCCTTTATGAGATCTCGAATAAAGAAAGCAGCCATTGGAAAAGCAGCGATCGGAATAGGAATTTTTTGCCTCATTCTAATGGGCCTTGGGAGTTATACACAGCTTCTTGAAAATGTTTCCGAGAGTTTAGACGATGTGCGTTATCTACTTATTCTTAAAAGCACCAAAATCAAGCGAGGAGACATTGTCTCCATTCAAGGTCATACCCCTCAGTACGTAGGCAATCATATCTTTACCAAACGTGTTATCGGGCTTCCAGGAGATTACATCATCCAAGATAAAACATACCTGATTCTCAAGGCACAAAACGGGGCTTTTTCTATCACCCTTCCTCTTCTGAATCAAAGCAAAGAAGGACAACCTCTCACACCTCTGTCTCTCGAAGTTGTTCCGCAAGGATATTTCTTTGTTACAGGAGATCATCTCCGCAGCTTTGATTCCCGGTACGAAGAATTTGGATTAGTAAAAAAGGAGAAGATCTACGGAAAGGCAGTACTAAAGTGGTAATCAGAATGTCCTCAAAAGTTCTGTTCTTTCTTCTATGCCTTGGATCACCCGTTACGTTGCAAGCAAAGGACTTCGGAGTTCGTGGAAAAATAGCGTCTATTGAAGAACAGGATCCGATCGTTCTCATTCAAAGCAAGTTAAAGACCATGGAAGAACGTGGCGAGCTTGAGCAACACAACCGTGAGCTTCAAAAGAAAACCAAAGCAGCCATTGAGCGTCCAAAGCCTGTGGAAGGCCTTTCTAAAGCAAAAGAAACACGCATTTTTTATTACGATCCCACCTATATTATTTCAGAAGACCTTAAAGATCATACGGGGCAGATCTTTTATAAAAAAGGGACGCAGCTTAATCCCCTTGAAACGGTGAGCCTTTCTCAAAATCTTCTCTTCTTTGATGGAGACGATGATGAACAAGTTGCTTTTGCAAAAGAGAACTTAAAGGAAAAATTAGCGGAAAATTCCGTAAAGCTAATCCTTGTTAAAGGAGCTCCATTAGTTCTTTCTGAAGAGCTGAAGGTGCCTGTGTACTTTGATCAATCCGGCCTTCTTACAAAAAAGCTGAGAATTCACCATGTTCCTGCTTTGGTCACTCAACATGGGCTTCGTTTGCGCATTGAAGAAATAAAAATGGAGGACCTATGACTTTACAGTCTCGGTCCTCCTCTGAGGAAACATCTTTAGGCAATTCCCTTTCTTCCAATGAGTTCGTCAAACTTCGGACTCAGGGTGCTCACGTATTTAAATACGCTCCGCGCCCTTCACCTCGTTTTCCTGCTCATTGTTTGAAAACAAAATGGCATTATTTTTTTCCTGCTGCCATATTTTCCGACGCATCAGAAAACAGAAAAAGTTTTTTCCAAATGCTCCAGGTTTTTTGGGGAGCACAATACGTATATAAAAGCCAAGACAAAACACAAACAATCAGAAAAGCATCCGCAGAGGCAAGAAGTGACCAGCCTTCTAAGTCGTCATTGAAGTTATTTTCTTCTAAGGGACTTGATAACACGGGAGATAAAGAAGGAATAAAAAGGCAGGAAAAAACAAAGAAAGGGGTTTTTATCTTTTTTAAAGAACAGTTTAAGTTGTTTCTAAGCATACATTTGTGCCTTCCAGTTGTTTTTATTTCTGTTTTTATTTCTTGCTCAAATAGTAAAGCGTGTTCAGGACGCTTTGTCAATCCGATTACAGATATCTGTTGGTCCTGCCTTTTTCCGATCTCTATTGGACCTGTCAGAGTGAATGGAAGAGGACGAGAAGATACACCTAATACAAGCCAAATCCCTTGTTTCTGTCCAAGACCTCCTATTCCTTTAGTACCAGGAATACCGGTGGGATTTTGGGAGCCCGCACGACTTGTGGATGTGACCCGGGTTCCTTTTTGCATGGTGAGTATGGGAGGTCTTAAAATGGGAAATAGCACAGTGGGATATGGAGTTCATGGAGCTAATGGAGATCGGCGATCTCAGAACAGTTTTTATCAAGTTCATTGGTATGTGTATCCCGTCATTTACTGGCTGGAACTTCTCATCGATTTCCTGTGTCTTGAACAACAAAACTTCGATGTGGCTTATATCACAGAGCTTGATCCTTTGTGGAATGCAGACGAGCTGTCTTTTATTATTAATCCAGAAGCTGTCCTCTTTGGAAATCCCATCGCACAAGCCGCATGTGCTGCAGATTGCACTGCCGCCAGTGCAGGCTTTCCTCTTGATGCTCTCTTCTGGTGTGGAGGATGTCAGGGAAGCCTTTATCCCTTTACGGGAAACAATGCAGCCCATAATGGAGGTGTTCAGGCAAGTCTTTTGATGGTTCAGCGCATGATGGCCAAGCTCCATCGAGAGCTTCTTCTGTGGGGAACAAGTGGAACTACAAATGCAGAGATTTGTCAGAAATATCCCTTACCGATCATTAAGAAGAGCCAATACAAAACTCAGATGACCTATCCCCGTCCCACTACAAGAGGTCCTATGGCTTGTAATCCTTTAGGACGCACGGAAGTATTCTGGGGATCTGGACGTGAGTTTCCTTACAAAGGAGAAGATTTTGGATACCTGATTTGGAGGAAAAAAAATTGTTGTGTGCTTTGAATTTTCCTCTTTTTTTCTTTTTTATCAATGCATTAGGAATAGAAGCTGCTTGTTCTCAAAACAAGTCATGTCCTTCTCGTTTACAAGAGGGGCCCCTCTCAGAGGGTTCTCTCTCAGAGAGCTCTATGAAGATCGTTGAGACTGTTCAAAAAGATAAAGACTTCCAATCGCTTCTAAACGAATCTTCTAAACAAAAAGATGGTATTCTAGAAAGTAAAGAGTTTCAGGACGTTGTGGAGACGCTTCAAACTGAAGCGCTTAAAACTCAAACTCATCGAATTCAGACCTTGCAGAGCTCTCCCGATAAAAGTAACCATGGAGAACTCACCCTCTTCGTGTCCTTTTCTTTGGGAGAAAAAGCCCTTTTGAACCTGGCCCATGAGGCTAAGCTTTATGGAGCGACTCTTGTTCTTAGGGGGTTTAAAGACAATAGCTATGCTCACACCGTCAAAGCTCTTCAAAAGATCATTCAAGAAACAGGTCAGGGATTTATCATTGATCCGGAGCTGTTTTCTCTTTTCTCTGTAACATCCGTACCTACTTATGTGTTGTCAAAGCCTTTCCAACTACAAGTGCAGACTCAAGAACGTACTTTTACACCACTCCATGACAGGCTTCAAGGCCATGTCAGTCTTCAATATGCCTTAGAGACCTTTGCAAAAGAAGGTGACCTTAAAGAAGAAGCTCATTCTCTTTTAGAAAATGCTCGATTAGAGGGAGGAAGATCAAAATGAAGAAGGGAGTTCTCTTAACTTTTTGTTGGATCCATCTTTTCCTTCCATTAAGCCTTGCCAGTCCAACAGCTCATCTTAAGTCAGGAGATAAAACAGCTGAGGACTTTTTGAATCAGTTGGAATCAAAAAAGCAAGAAGTAGGACACCATCCTTTTTATGCTGGTCATTCAAATGCGGCTCAACTTAAAGACAGCGATCTTATTGGACGTGCTCAAGGTCTTAGTTGCTCTGACCCTGTCAGCCAAATGCTGCATCACAGCACTAACTCTCGCCCTCAAGTTAAAATTGATCCTTCAAAGGATTCTCTTATCACCGGATCTCAAGAAATTATGGCATCCCCTTTACAAGTGATAGGAGGAAAAGGAACTCACGTTGTTGAACTCCATCGAGGGAATAAGGATGAGACTCTCACCTGTGAAGAGCCAGGTGATGATTCCCTTGAAAGCTGCATGCGTCAGCTCGTTGTGGAGGTGAAAAAAACAATACTTAAGAGGGAGTTTGAGACTAATTTTCATTTGTGGTTACCTAAAGGAAAAAAGAGACGCTTCTCTCTTGCCTGTGGAGCTCTTAGAAGTGCTGTTCAGGGGGTTCATCACAATAGTGGAGAGATTACAGCTCCGTATAAAGCCTGTATACAAGAACTTAGTCAGAGTGGAGATGGATGCTGTGCCAGTCTTCCCTCATTAAATTTTCCAGTGGATAAAATCAAAGAAGTTAGAATTGAATGGGGATCTGTTAAAGTGTGGTGGAGACGTATAAGAGAGGGATTTCTACTCAATTACGATGGCCATACACATAAAAATCTGGGCAGAAAAAAAAGTTGGTATAACTACAGGCCCCGCATTAAAATCACCTATGAAGAGGAGTCTCATAAAATCCTTCCCGAGAAATGGGTTTCAAATTGTGAAAAACTAGAAGAGCGCGTTGATCAAGGGCTTTGTCATTATGATACGAAAGAATGTACCCAAGGACCTCAAACACGCATTATTGAAGGTATTTCCATTACTAAAGCGTGTTGGGAAGAAAAACTAACCTATGCTTGTGACTTTCCTACAAAAGATAACTGCAGTCCTTTAAGGGCACGAGGCTGTGTTCAGATTAATTCTGTCTGCAAACAAAGTGTAGGGAATACTTGCGTTGCCTACACCCAGACCTATCAGTGCAAAGGGGGAAGTAAAAACTCTTATCACATCACAGGAGGAAACACACCTTTCTGTCTTGATGGAAGCTGCAGAGATCAAAGCTGGGAAGCCAATGACGAGATGATGTCTTCCGTAGCGCAGTTGAGTCTTCTTAAGGACATGAAAGGAAAGTTCAATTCCATCTTTACGGGAGAAGAGCATCAATGTTCAAAGCATATCCTGAGTTTTAAAGATTGCTGTGGATCAGGAAAAGGCTGGGGAAAAAGCTTAGGTCTTGGTGGATGTAGTGCGAATGAAAAGCTTCTCCAAGTAAAACGTCAATCCCGTTTGTGCCATTATGTAGGAACTTACTGCGCTAAAAAGAAGTTAGGCGTATGCATTAAGAAAAAATCCTCCTTTTGTTGCTTTGGATCAAAACTTCTCAAAGCTTTTCAAGAACAAGGACGACAACAAATTGGACTTGGCTGGGGCGAGCCAAAACATCCACTATGCCGTGGCTTTACCATAGAAGAAATCCAACGCATTGACTTCTCCAAGCTGGACTTATCTGAGGTTTTTGAAGATCTCATGAAAAACTATACGCCCGATAAAATGGGCAATATGAGTCCTACAGCAGAGAAGAAAATAGAAACAACGGATTTAGATAAGGTGGGTCAAGAAATTCTTCATAAATCACAAACCACTCAAGTCCAGGACGTAAGCAAAAGAGTGGGTGAGCGGGTCGAAATACTTAAAAAAGGAATGCTGACACATGGAAAGTAAGTCAGTGTCCAGCAACCCAGCCTCAGTGTTCAGAAAGTTTGTTGAGAGAGGAGAATCTCTAAGGCTTTTACCTGTGCCTTTGAAGCTGTTTATTACCCTTCCTTTTTTCTTTCTGAGCACTGAACACTATGCACTGAGCACTGCGTTTTTCACGCGTCATGCGGAAGGCTGGCATTGGTATGAGTCACTGAGTGACAACAAAGTTGAAGAAAAAAAGAAAAATCTTGATCCAGCGTTACTCCCTCAAACACCAACACAGGCTATTGAGGAGCAAAGGAAGAAGCTGGAACAAAAGCTCCATGCGGCTATTCTTGAGCCCACACAGAAGAAAATTATCGCCTACATCATAGCTCAAAAAGCATTGATGGATCAAAGTGAGCGGTTCTCTGAGTCTTGGCAACGGGTGGTTATGACCACACCTGCACTGGATGAGACATTGCTTCATCCCGTCGATCAAAATGCGCGTCATGTCTATTACCAGGAGCGAAATCAGGAGATTACAAAGCGCATTAAAGTCTTAGCACAAGAGTATGGGTTGTTCTTTTTCTTTAAGGGGGAATGCTCCTACTGTCATCACTTTGCTCCCGTTGTAAAGCATTTTGCTAAAAAGCATGGTTGGTCTGTTTTGGCTGTGTCTTTAGATGGCGGGACGTTACCAGAGTTCCCTGGGGCAAGACGAGACAACGGCATGGCAACGCGTCTTCAGGTGTCTCATGTCCCCGCTCTCATTGCCTTTCATCCAAGCTCAGGACAAATGATTCCTTTGGCCTATGGGATGGTTTCTGAAAGTGAAATTGAAGAAAGAATCGATCTTTTAACGCGATCATTGAGCACGGGAGTAAAGAAATGAAAACAGTATTTAAAAAAGGACTTAGGCAACAAAACTTATGTCAGGGGAAAAAACTAGGTTCCTATGAGAACAGGGAGGTGTCTCAAAGGAACCTAGAGAGTTGGCTCTTTCTTCTTAATGTGTATGGCAGAGAGAAAGAGTTTGAGCGCATGGCTAAATGAACACTACATCAATAAGGAAGACGCAGCGATGATTTTTATTTCTTTAAAATCAATAGCTTTACAAAAAACCAACACTGTTGGAACCAACTTCATTGGGGCCAAACTCGCTTGGACCGAATTCATTCGGATCAAACTCATTTGGAACAAACTCATTTGGAACAAACACGTTTTAAGAAAATTTGCCTGGACCAAACTTTCCTTAATGTTTCTTATATTAAGCAGCTCTCTGGCTCATGGCATGCAAGCTAACC
>JAKFXB010000001.1 GCA_021731585.1 Alphaproteobacteria bacterium | reverse complement strand
CTCCTTTAGAAACCCAGCCTCTAGGCGTTGCGAAAACCTTAAAAAAACTTGTTTAGCGAGAAAATCCACAGCTTGTGATTTTAGGGAAACAAGCCATTGATGATGATTATAATCAAACAGGACAAATGCTAGCTGCTCTTCTAAAGTGGCCTCAAGGGACTTTTGTATCTAAACTAGATATAAATAAGGATAAGCTTCAAGTTGTCAGTGAAGTTGACGGAGGACTTGAAACCTTAGAGATGACGTTACCCGCTGTTGTAACTACCGACTTGCGTTTAAATGAGCCCCGTTACGCAACTCTCCCCAATATTATGAAAGCCAAACAAAAGCCTCTCGAAGAAATTTCTGCGGAGAGTTTGGGGGTTGATTTCATGCCCCACCTAGTAACCCTTTCCGTTGAAGAGTCTCCGAAACGGAAGACCGGCATTAAGGTTGAAAGCATTGATGCCCTTTTGGAAAAACTTCAAAAGGAGGCAAAAGTACTCTAATGACCCTTCTTCTTATTGCAGAGCATGATCAAAATGAATTGACGGCAGGCACCTTAGCAACTCTTGCGGCAGCTCAACAGCTGTCCTTTGACGTTCATCTTGTTCTGTTTGGAGAGAACCTTGAAAAAGTGGCGAGCAATGCTTCTTCCTATGAAGGCCTTAAAAAGGTTTTAGTGGTTCAAGATAAATCTTGCTCCCATCAAGTTGCTGAGGCTGTGACGTCCACCCTTGTAAAGTTGGCGCAGGACTATGATTTTATCTTGGCCCCGGCATCGACCTTTGGAAAAAATCTGTTGCCCCGCCTTGCAGCTTTATTGGATGTGGCCCAAATTTCTGATGTGATTGAAATTCAGAGTCAAGATACCTTTAAAAGGCCCATTTATGCAGGTAATGCCATTGTGACCCTTAAATCAAAGGATGTTAAAAAACTGCTGACCATTCGTCCAACGGCCTTTGAAAAAGCAATGCTTTCAGCTTCGAAGGTGCCTATCGAAAGCTATCCTTTTATCTCTCCTTCTGGGCCAGTTGTGACATTTGTAAAAAGGGAAGAAAGTCGCTCGGAACGTCCTGAGCTTACCGCTGCCTCTATCGTTGTTGCGGGGGGGCGAGGGTTTCAGAATAAGGAAAACTTTGTGCTTCTTGAAGATCTTGCGGACATCTTAGGTGCCGCTATTGGAGCCTCACGGGCGGCTGTGGATGCGGGTTTTGTGCCTAATGATTATCAAGTGGGTCAAACGGGGAAAGTGGTTGCTCCTGATCTTTATATCGCCATTGGCATTTCAGGGGCTATTCAACACCTTGCCGGGATGAAGGACAGCAAAGTTATCGTTGCCATTAATAAGGATCCCGAGGCGCCTATTTTTCAAGTGGCTGATTATGGGCTTGTGGGTGATCTTTTTGTTTTGTTGCCTGAATTAACGACAAAAGCCAAAGAAATCTTGAGAAATAAGAGCACACACGATACAGTCAAAAAATAACCTTTAATAAGTAGGATATTCAAACAAGTGATTTAAAATATAGGTATTATTGGAGCAGGGCAAATGGGGAGCGGCATTGCTCACGTTTGTTTGTTAGCAGGATATCGTGTGCTTTTGAGTGATATTTCAAAAGACGCCCTCAGGCAGGGGACAGAGAGTATTGACCGCAGTATGGAACGGCAGGTGGCTCGCAATAAGTTGACTCTGAAGGAGAAGGAAGAAGCCCTTGCGCGTTTGGAAACGGTTGGTGAGGAAGGATTTAAAAAGTGTGATTTGGTCATTGAAGCGGTCACTGAAAATGAAGAGATTAAAAAAGACATATTTAAAAAGCTTTGTCCCCATTTGTCCGCGCGCTGCTTGCTGGCAACCAACACCTCTTCTATTTCCGTCACGGCGCTCGCAAGAAGTACCGATCGACCGGAGAAGTTTATGGGCATGCACTTTATGAACCCAGTTCCTGTTATGCAGCTGGTGGAGCTAATTCGCGGCATTGCCACCTCTAATGGGACGTTTAATGCCATACGAGAGGTGGTAAAACGTCTTGGTAAACAAGCTGCGGTTTCCGAAGACTATCCTGGTTTCATTGTTAATCGTATCCTTATGCCCATGATAAATGAAGCAATCTATGCGCTGTTTGAAGGGGTTGGCACCATGGAAGCCATTGACAAGGGCATGCGTTTAGGGGCAAATCATCCCATGGGTCCGCTAGAGCTTGCAGATCTGATTGGTCTTGATACTTGTGCTTCCATTATGAATGTTCTTTATGAAGGGCGGGGAGAGAGCAAGTATAAGCCATGTCCTCTCTTAACAAAGTATGTGGAGGCCGGTTGGCTGGGGCGCAAAACTCAGCGAGGATTTTATGATTATACGGGTGAACAGCCCGTTCCAACCCGATAGGAGGGGTGATGACGACTCTTGAAACCATGAGCTTTGAACAGGCCTTGCAAGAACTGGAAACCATTGTGCGCCGCCTTGAAGAAGGAAAGACAAACCTTGATGAAGCGATTAGTGCCTATGAAAGAGGCGCTGCCTTAAGGGCCCATTGCGAGAAAAAACTAAAAGATGCCCGTCTTCGTGTTGAACAAATTGTGGTCAAGTCCGATGGTACAATTGAAACAAAACCCACATCCTTTGAGGAATGATTCCTTTGAGCAACAGCTAAGGTCAGTTTCAGCCGAGCTTGAAAGTGTTCTCAGGACTATTCTACCTCCGCCTAATACCCGCCTTCATGAAGCTATAGGTTATAGTGTTTTGGGGAGTGGAAAACGCTTACGTGCATTCTTAGTGCTTGCTGCCGCAGACCTTTTTTCTGTACCTTCTGAAATTGCCTTACGCGTTGCAGCAGCTATTGAGCTCATTCATGCCTATTCGTTAGTGCACGATGATCTTCCTGCCATGGATAATGCTCATATGCGCAGGAATAAGCCAAGTTGTCATAGAGCCTATGGGGAGGCGACAGCCATCCTTGTGGGAGACGCCTTGATTCCTCTTGCTTTTCAAACCCTATCTTCTCTTCCAGCGTCTAAGGAGGTTCAGGGTGAGCTTATTCAAGAGCTCTCTCGTGTTATTGGCTCTGAAGGGCTTGTTGCAGGACAAATGATGGATTTGAATCAAGAAGGGCCAATAGCGACTGAAGAAGATTTATTAACTCTTCAGCGACTTAAAACCGGTGTTTTGTTTGGCTTTGCACTTGAGGCAGGGGCCATTTTAGGAAATGCCAGCGCTAGTGATCGGGAGGCGCTCAAGAATTTTGGACTTCTTTTTGGAAGGATGTTTCAAATGGTGGATGATTGGCTTGATGGTTGTGGAGATGAAAAAGTCATGGGTAAACCGTGTCAGCAAGATAAGGATAAGCTGACCTTTCTCACCCTTCTAGGGCCACAGGGCCTCCGCAAAAAAGTGAAAGAAACTTTAAAAGAAGCTCTAGAGACCCTCTCCCCCTTTGGAGAAAAAGCAGCTCCTTTAAAAGAAGTCGCTCAGTATGTATGTCAGGGGTAAAATAAAACATCCCCTTCGCTCGTCTATATAGACAGCATGGGGGCTCACGTGTTTCATATTTCATTGCTTGGTGCGTCTCCTTTTTCTGGCGATCGAGGCGGGAGATGTCCTGTTCAAGCGAGGTCCGCTTCACTCTACGCTTCTTCATGTAATCATCATATTTTCCTGTGAAAACATGAATTTTCTCGCCTTCAATATGCCACAGTGTACGTCATGGGATACAGTTATGAGTGTACACTTACCGCTGCCATTTTGACCGATGATAGCAATACGGCTACCGCACTGTAATTGAGTGGTGAATCCTTCAAAACAAACTTTTTGAGGAAAGGATAATCCAACATTGTGGAAAGAAATAGGTTTATGATGCATAGATAATATCTCGAAAATCAGGGCTTTTAAAAGAAAGTTTAAAACCACAGCTGGCTTTTAAACTTTTGCCCGTCTTGCAGAGCTATCGAGAGATATTCTTCATGATACGTATAATCTATAGTGCTTTCTTGTTATAAGGATAAGCATCCTTTTAAGAAAAATCAAGTTTCTTTCCAGATTAACAAACAACCTTCTTCTCAGAAATGGCATTGCGAAACTTCTTTCCCAAGTAAAAAGCTATAACAAACCATAGCGCAAGGAGAGGAAATCCAATGACCCCACTGAGGGTCAAATAATGGGCTTTTCCAGCCATTTCACCAAAAACGTTCTGTAAGGGTTTGAGTAACATATTAAACACGGAACCTGCTTCTTTTGAGGATCGAGATCCAAAGGTTTCAATCCAAGCTTGAGCCTTGAAGCGAACGTCTGTGGTTGTCGGGATATAAAGTTGCTTTAACGCAGGCCCATTCAAAGCATAGTTGATTGCTTTTGATCCTACCATCAAAGTAAATAAAAATGACAGTGAATCAACGGTCAAGAAGCTAAAGAGTGCAAGTCCCACAATGACCGGCATCGCTGCGAGCGCCACACCAACCCCGAGAAAACGGGTAACATTGCTAATTCCAAGCAGCAAACAGAGAAGAGAGACGATGTTAACACTCGATCCATAAATGCTCAAATAATTGGTAAGTGCTACTCCTGAATAATGTATGGCAGCGGCGAGCTTAAAATTAAAATCAAAAATCGTGACAACAAATTCATAAATAAAATTTGCCGCAAATATTCCAATAAGATATTTGTGAGAGAGCATCAACTTTAATCCCTCCAAGAACCCAGGCTCTTGTTGAGCCTCTTCTTCCTTTTCATTTTTCCCATGAAAAGCGGTGAGGAGATGACTTGGTGTCACTCTTAAAAAGTATCGAATAAGAGGAATAATGGAGAGGATGAGCAAACCAAGAAGCACCATGGAAAACATATCTGTTTTAAGGGAGAGACGATGAGGAAGGCCTCCAATGCCATAAGGACAAATTATCCCTCCCATCTGGCCAATAGCAACAACAAGAGGAAATCCTCTTTTTGCTGAAGTGGGCTCTGTCGTATCCGTTGCAAAGGCCCAGAACAAAGCAACAACAAGTGAGCCAAAACTCTCAACAAATAAATACCAGACGTAACCTAATATTTTTGTTGCCATAAAAGGAATCAACGACCTTGCAGCAATTTCTTCTACTGTCCCTTGAGCTGCTAACATAAGAACACCAAAACACAAAACAGAAATCCCATAAAAAGACGGTAATATCAGAAGCATTTTTTCTCGGGATGTTCTCTCTAATAACTTTGTATAAAATATAACTAAAGGAAGCAAAGCAAGCACAGATATAGTTTTGGCATAGGGTAGATGCATCTTATCAACGAGCTGAATAAAGACAGAATCTTTTAAAGGTCGAAGAGTCCAATAGACACCAATAATCAGGGCAAATATCAACCCCATCCGTAAGAATTTTTTAAACTCTTCTCTTTCGAATTCCCCAAAGTTAAAACTGCATATGCGTATTAATAACTGTAACATTTTTAGATTTCCTTTCACTCTTGCCAGACTCTACTCCAATGTTTTATTTTTGTATTGACGATATAATTGATTATATGTATCTCTAAAACAGATAATTAATTTTTGAGAGAAGAGATGAATCAAGCGTTACGCCATTTACGGATTGCAGATTTAGAATTGTTTATTACAACAGCCCATTTAAAAAATTTAAGTAAGGCGGCTCTGATTCACAATTTAAGTCAAAGTGCGGCAAGCGCTTCAATCATGCGCGTCGAAACTGCTTTTGGATATTCCCTTTGCACCCATGAAAAAAGACAATTTCGATTGACTCATGAAGGAGCCATGCTTGTTCCACGGGCGGAGGAATGGTTAAAGCAATTTCGAGAAACCGTTATGACAGACAGCCCTCGACCTATTCGCCTTGCGACGACTCATGCCATTGCCCGAGTTGTTATTCCTGCTATTTTACCCATTTCAGCCCTTGATCTTCAACTCATGCGTCCTGATAGCGCTTATGGATCAATTTTAAGAGATGAAGCTGATATTGCTCTTGTTCCAGATAACGCACCTTGGGATGGGGTCCTATCTGTTGAGGTAGGGTTAGGTTCTTTTCAACTTTATTCATCCATAACGGACGCCCCTATGGGGCCGGTTCTTTTGCCAGAAAACCAGATAGAAGTTTTACGTTTAATCCAAAAATGGAATCAAACACACGAAACTCCTCTTGAAATAAAAGCCCGTATTCCCAGTTGGTCCTTGATTGCTGATATTTGCTCTTGTTCTAGTGACGTTGGTTTTCTCCCAGATTTTTTAGCAAAAAGAGTTGGATTGCATCCCGTTTCTTGGCAGCCTACGCCTTCACGTTATAGAATATTAGCCTTATATCGCTCATCAAAAGGGGACTTTCAAATTCGTCTTAATCAATTTATTAAGCAGTGTAGCGAAATGTTTAATTCAACTGACTTTAAGAAAAGTTGATTTGCCGTTGTAGGAAAAATCAAGGTCGTGCTTTGTAGTCAGCAAGGATTTCTTCAAGGACCCGTTTAGAATTATCTCTCTCGAGGGGATTCGTTCCCGGCAAACCAGCGTAGACGATTAAAGCCTTCCAAAGAGTCCACCCACGACCACGGGCCCATGTATCCTTATCAAGGGGAAGCGCTGCACGAAAGGCCTTTCGACTTTCTCCTTTGAAGAAGGTCCATGCCATGGCCAAATCGCACGCTGGATTGCCAATACCCAACCCTCCAAAGTCGATGACGGCGCTTAACTTCCCTTCTCTTACTAATAGGTTTCCAGTGCTGATGTTGCCGTGAACCCAGACAGGTGAGGCAATCCACGTAGAAGCAAGGGCTGTATCCCATATTGTCGTTACAAGTTCCGTATCGATTTTGTCGCCAAGAACTAGGATGGCTTGACGGGTTTCAGCATCATACGTTGAAAGTGGTCCGCCTCGATAGAAGTTATGCGGTCCTGCTATTGGTCCACCGGTCGTATCAATCCGTTGCAATGCGCTTAGGAACTCAGCCAGTGCGGTCGCGAATTGGCAGAGATCGGCGATATGCTCGATCGACGCAGTTTCTCCCTCAATCCAGCGATAAACAGACCATCGCCAGGGATAGCCTTCATCCGGCTCTCCCATAGCCAAAGGCGTTGGAATAGAAAGGGGCAGTAAAGGAGCTAGCCTCGGTAACCACAGCTGTTCCTTTTCCACCTTCAATGCGTACGCTTCAGCACTTGGCAGACGAACAAGCATCTGCTCACCAAGGTGAAACGTTCTGTTATCCCACCCTCCAACAGCAACAGGCTCCACAGGCAAATCCGCCCATTGCGGAAATTGCGTTGAGATCAGACGGCGTACAAGTGGAACATCTATCAGAACTTTAATATTAGGCATTGGTTATAGAACCTCTTACTAGAATCATTAATCATACCTATTTCCCCAGCATTAATTCAGAAATTGACTTGAAAGTCAAAAATTTCATATGCATAAAAAACAAAGTATATGTTTTTTATTTATTAAAGGAATTCTTCATATGTTTAAAATCCGTCTCTTAAGTTTCATATTTGTTATTGGATTTAATCAAGCTTCTGCAGTTATCTTGACTTGGGATGACCTTGAACTTGGAACGGGGCTGCGTATGTGTCCTATCGAGGAGAGGGCTGGGCGGTTCGTGAAACGCGATATGACGACACTGAATTTTACAAGTATCTCCTTGGAAACCATGAGGTTATGAAAACGATGGCGTTAGGAAAACCTGCCTCTATGGAAGAGATACCAAACCGCGTTAATGGATGGGTCGCAAAATTTTCTGACGGAAATCCTACGGGTCGAATGATTTTAGAGAAAAACGATGAACCTGTTGGATTTGCACATTTAGCTCCTTGTGGAGGACCCGGCAAGAGCGAGATTGCTCGGGCTTTAGTCCCTGAAGCTCAAGGTCAAGGGTTAGGAAAGGCGGCATTGGGATTTATTGTAAATGAGTGGGCTCCAGCCCTCCGGAGGCGCGGATTGGGCTTGGATATTGACCCCTCACACCCCACATTGAAAAATTTAAATGTTTCGGAGGAGAACCATTAAAGCTCATTTATACAACAGCCCGGCCTTCCAATGCTCCCTCCTGGCAATGTTACAAACATTTCGACTTTCAACCCTCTCAGCCAACAGATCAAACCCATCAAATCTCTTGCGAGATTTGGGAAGAGTCTCAACATGGACCTTTGGAAGGCTTCATTATCTGGAAATATTATTCAGAGACATCACCCGATCGGCTTGAAGTCAATACGCTTTACCCAATGGTGGATGAAACGGGAACACTTCGAACCCTCAGCTTCGTTGAAAAGTATGGATCATTGCGTTATCACTTTGAAAGAACAGTTGAGTAATGTTGTGAGGTCATGGATGCAAAACCACCCCTTAAAAACTTTCTCAGAAAGATTAATGGGAAAAGACCATTATTATCAATGCTTAGGCG
>JAKFXB010000075.1 GCA_021731585.1 Alphaproteobacteria bacterium | reverse complement strand
GTCCAAGCTATAATGCGTCTCAATTTAAATCCATGGGCGCTTCAGGGATTGAACAAAATACTTTTGCAAGTGGTAATCAGGCTTTTAATGATCAAGCCATGTCTCATTTAAGCGTTCAAATCATGGGCACCGTAAATACAAGTCTAGAGCATCAGCAACGCTTTAATGAAGCTCAAAGCATGGCTGAATCAAAGAATGTAGCAGCAGGTCAATCAATGGATACTGCCGTGCAACAAACAGCTAATGTTATGGAGAGGCTTGGCTCTGACTTTTCAAAACATGCGAGCGATAGTAAAACTCTTACAAGCAATGAGGTCAAAGCCCTTCAAGATCACCATAACTTTACCAACGATATTAGTGAAAACCTGGGTGTTTCAAAATCTAGGGCCCATGAGTTGGCTATTGGTGTCCAAATTGGATCATCAAAATTGCTGGGGATAGGTGCCGATACTCGCCTTTCAGGTTCCACGGCTCATTCTGAACAGCTTCAAAAGGCTCAAAGCATCGCTGATCAGAAGGGATACAGTTATAGCCTGGATACAGTGGTTTCTGCTGCTCACTCTGATATGGAGAGTCGAAATGATATCAAAGGAGCTGAATTGGCAACGGGTGCCGCTGCAAGTCTCAATAAAGCTCATCATTTAAGGGAAGAAGCGACGGTTGCCCACAATAAAATGATTGAGGCCTCCGATTCTGTTGCCAGTAGTCAAAGACGAGACTTCCAAGAATCTCGCAATCTGACTCAAGCTCTCCTTGAGTTTGTGGCAAAACAGCCGGCCAATACGGGGCCCGATGGAGCTTCAGAGTCGATCGGTATGCAGCGAGCTGCTTCTATTCTCAATGCAGGTGGAGCTGACTATGAAGCTTATGTGGATGGATTTAAGAAAGATCATCCCACCTACGATATCAGGCGGGTCAATACATCGCAATTCAACCAAGAAATTGAGAGCCAGTATAGAGGTCAATCCAGGGCTCTCAAAGCCGATCAGCAAATTGAATCTCAACATGGTCAAAACACGCAAGTCCTCAAGCAGAAAGGACAAAATCTTGGCCTAAAAGAAGAAACATTCAAGGGGTCTAGACCCCAAGAATCTCGATTCAAGGAATCAGGTCTCAAAGAAGAGGTTGCGCAAAAGCATAGAGACGCAGGAATTAACATTGAAATCAGAAAAGAAGTCATCGCTGATAAAGAAACTCCACTCCAGGAAAAGGTTGATACAGCAAGAAATGAAACAGTCGTAGGAGGAAATATTAAACAAATCTGGGAAGCAGCCCATGCTGATGGATATAATTATTTGAAGTCTCTCGACAAGGAGAATTCTCCTCAATCTCCAGAAAAAAAGGAATAAAAATGGCCTTCTTCAAAACCCTTACCCAAGGTGGGCAAGTTCATATCCACCAACTCCACATGTTCAAGCAAATTTTTGTTGCAGGGATTATTGTGGCCTTTGTGGTGGGAGTCTCCTGTTTTACCTGGAAGAGCTATCAGCTTCCTGAATATGGATGGAGAGTTCTCTCTCAAACCTCTTGGGCAAAGTTCATGCTTGCCACAAACCCTGTTCAAAAGCATCCAGAACTTTATCAAGACTATATTCCCCTTAAGGGGAATCCCTATCGCAGGAGCTGCCTTAGTATTACAAAAGATCCGTTTCTGAAAAAGACAACGCATCGAATGGAACTAGCTTTAAAAGAAATTGCCTATAAAAGTCTGGAATGGGCCGGGTTATCTTTTCTGACTCTTATGGCTCTGTGGTTTTTTCTGGGACGGGTGCACAGACAAGCTAAGCATCAACGGGGAAATAGCTTTATGGAGTTTTCTAAACTTGCGAGACTCTTGAGAAGAAAAGGTGAAGCTTCTAACCTTACCTTAGAAACGCTCCCTCTTGTTAAAAATAAGGAAACGTCCCACCTTTTGATGACAGGAACAACAGGAGCAGGAAAGACCAATGCTTTTCATAGTCTCCTGCCTCAAATAAGGAAACGAGGAGACAAGGCCATCATCGTCGATGTGACAGGGACCTATATCTCCCGATATTACAACGAAAAGACCGATTTTATCCTCAACCCCTTAGATGTGCGGTCAGAATTTTGGCATCCCTGGGCCGATTGTCATTTGGAATCCCATTATGATGTTCTGGCAAGCTCTTTCATCCCAGAAAACAAACATGCCAAAGATCCCTTCTGGGACAATGCTAGTCGAGCCGTTCTTAAAGCTGCCCTCCGTAAGTTTGCATCTCAAGGAACCCTGGACATTGAACAACTCACGAGGTTTCTTTTGACTTCCTCTGACAAAAAGTTTGAAGCCTTCTTCAAAGGCACAGAAGCGGCCACTATGACGAGTGCCAACAATGATAAGACAACTCAATCTATCCGAAGTGTTCTCTCTTCTCACATCGAAGCTCTGAGACAGTTAGAGAATGCTCAATCTCCTGAGACAAGTCCTTTCTCCCTACGAAACTGGGTCATGAATGAGCAAAAGAAAGGGGTTATTTTCATCACCGCTCGCTCCGACCAACGCCAAACATTAAAACCGCTTATCTCTGCTTGGGTAGACATGGCCATTAACGCTTTGATGGTGTTGCCAGAGGACTATACCCGACGTCTCTGGTTTATCATCGATGAGTTGGCTGCCCTTCAAAAGCTCCCCAGTCTTCAAATGGGCCTTGCGGAGGGGCGTAAATATGGTGGGTGCTTCTTGGTAGGTTTCCAAAGCAAACCCCAACTTGAAGAGATCTACGGAAGACAAGGCGCTGAATCCATGCTCGATCTCTTTAATACTAAAGTCTTCTTTCGCTGCACAGAGCCCTCAACCCAAACGTGGATCTCAAAGGTCCTGGGCGATAAGGAAGAAATCGAGCCTCAAGAAAATATCTCCTACGGTGCTAATAGCATGCGTGATGGTGTCTCCCTCAGTCACCACACTCGCCAAAAGCCCCTTGTTATGCCGACAGAACTTTCTCAACTTAAAGATCTGGAGTGCTACATCAAGCTTCCAGGCGATTATCCCTGTACAAAATTACAAATGACCTATCAAACGGCTTCGAATTTAGCCGTGCCAGCTTTTCTATTGAAGCCAGAAAAACCAATGAGTTACGAAGAGGCTCAGGAAATTGAAACAAAACCGACTGTGAAAAAAGCCAAAAAGAAGCCCGTAAAGCAAGAAGTCATCGTCGTTCCTGAGATTTCAGAAGAAGAAAATGAGGCGTTAGTGTGAGATGGTAAAGGTGGATGATATAGCTCATTGATATGGGCTTTCAGAGAGTATAACCTTGATCCGAAGCATTTTTAAACCATTCACTTGCCTTTTCATTATTTTGTGGAATGCCTTGCCCATTTGTATACATTAAAGCCACTTTATATTGAGCTCCTGGCAAACCTAGATTTGCTGCTTTTAGATACCATTCAAAAGCCTTTTTGTAATCCTGTGAAACGCCTTTTTCTTCCTCATATAAATGGCCTAGTCTCCACTGTGAAGTCGTATCTCCTTGTTTTGCAGCTTTTGTATACCACTCAATGGCATTTGTATAATCTTGTACAGCCCCCCACCCATTTTCATATTTATTCCCTAAAGTAGCTTGCGCTTGTTTATGCCCTTGATTTGCAGCCTTTATTGTCCATTCCAAGCTCTTTTTTTTATCTTTTTTAACCCCCTCCCCATACTCATAAAGTCTAGCAAGCCTATACTGAGAGTCCGCATCTCCTTCTTCTGCAGCCTTTGTAAACCATTCGACCGCTTTCTTATAATCTTGTATAACTCCTAAACCTCTTTCATATCTAAGCCCTTGATTGGCTGCTTTCGTTTGCCATTCTAGAGCCTTTATAAGGTCTTTCCTAACACCGTTGCCATTTGCATATAAAAATCCTAGCTCATCTTGGGCTCCTGAATGACCTTGGTTAGCCGCTTTTGTATATAATTCAAACGCATTTTTATAATCCTGTCGGACACCCGTTCCTGAAGCATACAGTAATCCTAATCTATATTGAGCCTCTGCATGTCCTTGTTGTGCTGCTTTTGTGTGGCATTCTATCGCTTTTTGTAAGTCTTGATCTACTCCATTGCCATAAGCATACCTAAGTCCTAGTTGATATTGGGCTTCTATGTCTCCTTGTCTTGCCTCTTTTTTAACCGTTTCAAGATCTTTTTCATCATTTAGTGTAATTGCTTCCTTTTTGATGCAAGTAATGCTGTTTCCGTCCTTATTAGTTGTACACGAATCGAATCCATCAATAATTGTAAGCATAGTAATTTTCTCATGATTTTGTAAAGTTTCAAAATGGAACTGAACCTTATGAAAAAGTTTTTTCTTCTCTCTAAACGGTTCTATCTTTGGAGGTTCATGTAAAAAAGTTAATTTTGGAGGACTTGGTTGGTTTGTCACGATTACTGAAAGCCAAGTCTGACCATTGATACTAGCCCTTCCAATCCAAAAGTTCGTATTTGGAGAGTTTTTCCAATTAATTGACCCCTCCGTTGGAGCATGAAAAATTTTTGTTTTTGCCAAAGTTGAGGTAGCTAAACCCATAGTTCCTAACATTATCAAGAACACTTTAATATACATTATATATTCTCCATTTATAAATTATTTTATTTGAATTTCTCTATATCACAATTTAAAGAGTGTTTTCAAAAAATTCTAACTCCACTTTTCTTCTTAACATTTGTAATCCTTTGGAGTAATTTTTGCAAAGCGTTCGTGCTCAATCAAAGGTTAACTCATGTATTCAATTAAATTTTAAAAAAGAAAGATTAAATTATGAGTGATTTTCAATATTAGGAGTTTCAAACAGTCGATCGGTACCCCACGCCAGAAGAAATGAAAGACATTTCCAAACTTTCCAGTCGTGCGCACGTGAGCAATAACCGCGCTATTTTACTTATAGCTTCGGCTCTTTTTGAGGCAATACAGAGGAGCTGCTAGCTCAGCATTTTGATGCTTTCCTTTTATGTCTCAAATTTTGGCACTAAAGAGCTAAGCTTTCGGATTCCCACACGACTTTTAAAAACCCACAATTTGTGTCCCTATAAATATGAGTACATCGTTGAAATAGAGCCCTATAAAGACATAAGCATCATAACGCTCCATTTAAATGATGAAAAAGGAGGCGGTTGGGTTGATGAGGAAGACTGCTCTAATCTTTTCCATAAATTACTCCACCTCAGACAAGATTTGCTTTTAGGAGATCCCAGAGCTCTTTACCTTGCTTTAATAAGACCATTGCATGGTGCGCCAGGACAAGTCGCTATGCAATGGTCTTATGATAAGATGCTCCCATATTGAATACAATGAATCAAGCCTTAAAGCCTAAAGCCTTAAAACGTGGTTTTTGTGAGTGAGCTTGATCTAAAATAGAGATCAAATCAGCTAGTTGCTGAAGATGAATAAAGGATAAAAGCTAACCTGACTCAGGAAGAAAATCATAAACGTGAGGGTCTGCTTTATCTGTCCAATCACGAGGAATAGCTATGACTCCTCGGAGGTACCTTGTAAGCTTAAGATATCAAAGTTATTGAAAGTTCTTAGATGATAAAGCCTTGAAACGTGTTCCTCTTAGAGGATGGAAGTGATGCGTTATCGTAGCATATCCCAAATGTCGACTGGACTTAAGTGCAGTTATCTCTAATTGTGGGAATTCCTAATAAATGTGTTTGACCATCATATTTTGGTATTTCCACTTGCCCTTACGGGTGGTGGGAAGTATGTGCCCGATGACATTATGTTCCATAGCTTGTAAAGGTCGCTCTTTAAGTTCAATTCAAAATCCTCAATAGATTCCTCATCAACCCCAAAAACGCCTTTGTTCACCTTAACTCTTTCCCAAACGGCCATTACGCTTTTCTTGGAAATACAAAATGGTTTTGTCTTATCCACTTTAGTTCATCCCATTCTCATGGTTGTCTAATCAATAAGACGGATAACTCAACCCCTTCTCTCCACTCTCTTTCAGGAGTTTCATCACTATTACGGGTTGATCCGCCCCTATACCCTGCTTTGGTACTCAGATCTTTGTGAGGTTTCCACGTTCCATATAAGAGCCTGTATCAAGTTCATGCCACCTCTATGCCGGAGATCACTTAGCCAGTAGATAGGTTCCCGCTAAGCTTATTCCGAGTTAACGACTTCCCATCGATTTTGAGCTAATTTATACGCTTTCGACATTTCAGCAGTGGTTTAATCGCTTCATCTCCTTGATCCTTACCTGATATTTTGTAAGATACCTTTTCCTGACTTTTAACCAATGCAGCTTAGAGTAGCTTGAAGCTTCTTCCTACAAAGCGGCTCCGGAGGGCCCCTCCTCCATCTCTCATATAGCTGCACACAAATTTGGCTTACATTACGGCTTCATATAATCCTCCTTTGTGCTCGTGGCACACTATCATCGCAAAAGCGTATCAGTGATGATACATCAGCTGCGCGAAAACTAACTTGCCTGTATTCATAAAAATCTCCTGAATTACTCAGGAGAAAGCAAACCACATTCAAATCGATTCAACCTTAAATATCAATTTTATAATTTTATATCAATGGCTTATGGCGGTTTCAAGCGTGACTCACCGAACAGTAGTGAGAATTTATATTCTAATAAAATCTATAAATAAAAATCTAAGGGATAAATTCGTAAATATTTTGTTGGATTATTAATGTAGGGTTTGTAGTCATTGAAATGTGATCTTCTGTGGGTTATATTCCCTTGGGGAAAAAACTCATAGAAAATCGGAGCAAATATGTGTGAAGGTTTAGGGCGTATCGCTGGCTTGTATGATTTCTACGAAAGGATGAAGAGTAGACTACTCTTACAAACCTATTGCTGCAGTTATTCTCTGTTTTTGTTCTTAATCTTTCCTAATATCGCAAAAGCAGATGGAATAATGCCAAAAAGTAATTTGGTAGAAGTGTCAAATACACTTCAAGAGATCTTTCAAAAAACAGAAAGGCAGTTTTTACTTAATTTAATAAAGTCAGCAGACGAAGGGAACCCGCAGCCTCAAAATAATTTGGGGGTAATGTATATCGTAGGTCGGGGTGTTCCACAAAATTATAGCAAAGCAATTGAATACCTTAAGAAAGCTGCAGATCAAGGAAACGCGCCCGCACAATATAACTTAGGCTTAGCCTATATTAATGCTACTGGAGTTGAAAAGGATTATAAGAAAGCTTTAGATTTACTTACAAAAGCTGCAAATCAAGGAGATACTGAAGCTCTGAATAATCTTGCTATTATGTACAATGAAGGAATGGGAGTTTCAAAAGATATTATGAAAGCCATTGAGTTGTATACAAAAGCCGCAACTCAAGGGTCCGTTCAAGCTGAAGCTAATCTTGGGCAAATCTATGTAGAAGGCAAGGGTGTCCCACAAGATTATAAAATAGCTGCTGAATGGTTTCAAAAAGCTGCAGATCATGGCTTTATGCCCGCGCAATATTACGTTGGAATAATGTATGTAAATGGCAAGGGCGTTACAAAAGATAATAAAAAGGCTGTTGAGTGGTTTCAAAAAGCTGCGGATCAAGGGTCTGCTGAAGCAAAAGAGGCAATCTCAAAAATACAGCAAAATTAAAAGCGCGAATCCAATATAGATTTTGGCTTTTAACGAACCTTCTTAATTTAATTTTTAGACCTGACAAGGAAACCGAAAGATTCATGCGTGGAGGAAAAAATTATCAAAGGCTCTTTGCTAAGAAAATAATTGAAGGAACAAATCTTTTTGTTTTTTCCTTTGCTTTCTTTTTTTTCGCATCTATTTATAGTGGAAGTGCGAGCAGTGCTCCAGACAAAAGCAAGGAGATCAAAAAAGAAGAACCGCCCCCTATCGGCAATTTTGCATTGCCGACTTCTCAGCAGCCCGGTCCCCTCGTAAGTTTTGGCCAAAACATGCTCGACGAAAATCAAACTCAATTATTTGTGTTTGCAAATGATTTTAATGGGGATAGAACTCACGCAGTTGATATTATTCCCGCTGTTCTGTATGGGATTAAGGATAATCTCTCCGTTTTTTTTAATGTGCCCATAGCAGCAAGCTTTAAATCTGATAAAAACCGTTCTTCGGGATTAGAAGACATGTTCTTACAACTTGAATATGCTTTTTATACAAAGAAGACTTTTGAGCATGAAGATCAAGCTACTCTCGTTGCGAATGTCACTTTTCCTACAGGTTCTACTAAAAAGCAACCTCCTACCGGCTTTGGTTCATCAAGCTTTTTTTTAGGGGCTACATTTAACCGTACGTATACAGACTGGTTTATGTTTACATCTCCTGGAGTCGTGCTAACAACATCCCATGATAGCACAAAGTTTGGTAATGAGTTTCTTTACCAAGCTGGGTTTGGCCGAAACATTCTAAGCATAGATTCTGAATGGATTTTTGCATGGATGATAGAAGCTGATGGTCAGTATACTGAAAGAAGTAA
>JAKFXB010000053.1 GCA_021731585.1 Alphaproteobacteria bacterium | reverse complement strand
AAAATCTCTAATTTAAATTTAATACTAACTATAACACTCGCTATGCTATAAAGAAAAAAATAAGAGAGGTTCACTATGCAAAAACAAGGAAAAAACTTTGCAGCTGCTTTTATTGGAACGGCCTTAGAGTTTTATGACTTTGCCCTTTTTGGGCTTTTAGCCCCCATATTCTCAACTCTTTTTTTTCCGAAAGAAGATCCGATTGCAGCTTTAATTGCCAGTTATTGCATTTTTGCAGCCGGTTTCTTAATTCGTCCTCTTGGAGGCATTGTTTTTGGCTATATTGGGGATACCTTTGGGCGAAAAAAAGCCATGGTGATCTCCATTCTTGCTGTTGTCCTTCCCACCAGTTTAATCGGTCTTTTGCCTACCTATAGCCAAATAGGGCTTTTAGCCCCCATTGCACTGTCCCTTTGTCGCTTATTACAGGGCTTATGCGCTGGAGGAGAATTTAGCGGGGCGGCTATTTTTGTGATCGAGCACGCCAAAGAAGATAGAATATACTTTTCTGGAAGTTTGGTGACCGCTTCATCCGTGGTGGGTATGCTCGCTGCCTCTAGCATGGCCTCTCTTTGTGCCCTTGAGGCAATGCCAGACTGGGGATGGAGGGTCCCTTTTCTTTTAAGTTTTCCTATTGGCTTGATAGGCTTTTATATACGAAAGAATACACAAGAAACTTCAGCCTTTAATAAAGCACAGAAAGAAGGGACTGAAAGCTTTGTTGATCTTATTAAAAACAACTTTTCTTCCCTTTTTATCACTTTTGGAATCGGGTGCTTTATCGGTGTTCTTTACTACGTTCCCTTTGTTTTTATGGGACATTATCATACGCTTGTGACCTCTCTATCGATGTCAACAACCCTCTCCATCATCACGCTTGGACTTGTCGTGTATATGTTTTGCCTTGCTTTAGCCGGATATATGGCCGATAAATTTGGCCCCCAGAAAGTCATGTTAACGATTGTTTTAGCCACTCTTTTGCTCGCATATCCTGCCTTTTGGCTTATACGATCTGGGGAGTTATCACTTATGATCCAAGGAGAAATAATCCTTTCCATATTGGCAGGCCTATTCGTGGGGCCAGCCAATGGGCTTACGGCAAGCCTTTTTGATGTGAAAGGGCGCTGTCGAGGCGTATCATTTAGTTTAAGCTTAGGGATTTCTTTGTTTGGTGGTCTCACCCCAGTTTTTCTTGTATATATTATAAATCAGACTCAACATCTTAACTGGCCGGCGGTTTGGATACTCTTTGGAGCTCTTATTGCGGGTGTTTCTATTATAGCTTCTTCAAAAGTTCAAAAACGAATTCTTATGAAACCAAGCTTAGCCAATTCCTATGCTTTCTAAAGAAGTAATTTTAACAAAGGATTGAATGAACTTTTGACGCAAAAGTAGCTAAGGATACATCTTCTCCTGCTCTCGCCAAAAAGCTCATTCCTAAGGCTCCATTTCCAAGTTTATTATGCAGTGGTAGGGTCATTTCTGGAAAACCGCTGAGAGCTGCTATACATGTATGGCGGGAGGCCTTAAGGGCAAAGTCCTTGAGGTGAGGGAGAGAGCTTGAAAGGAGGGGCGGGATATCATGAACCGTTGGAAACACAGCAACCTCTCCTGATTCTAAGTGATCTTCCATAAAAGAGCGTATTTTTTTTTGTTGGGCCAGAGCTTTTCTGTAATCTTCAAAGGAAATTGAGCGGGCTAATTTAAGGCGGTCATTGATAATTGCACCAAAGATGGGATTTGACTTTAGAACCCAGTCCTTATGGACCTGCCATAAATCGTACATGGCAATTGTTCTAATAACACTGCTCCAGTGGATCAGTGTCTCTTCTTCAATAAGGAGGTCAACAGAGGAGGATGTTAATTGTTGAATATCCTCCAACCTTTCTCGGAAAGCTTTTAGGAGAGAGCCCTGTAAGTGGTTCATCAAACTTGGAATAATTTTAAGCCGCTTGATTTCATTCTGTTCTTTTATTCCATAAACATTTAAAACTTGAGTAATCACATCAGGATGGCGGCCAAATATCCCTACCGTGTCTAAATGAGAAGAAATGGGCAAAACCCCAGTTGTTGGGATTTGACCAAAAGTAGGTCGAAGACCGTATATCCCACAAAAACTTGCAGGGGCTCTTACGGATCCACTGGTATCAGCACCAAGAGCAAAATCCACAAGGTTAGCTGCAACTGCAGCTGCCGACCCACTCGAAGAGCCGCCAGGGACGCGGTCAGGTGAATGAGAGTTCAGGGGAGCGCCGTAATGCTCGTTAAGTCCAAAAAGGCTTCCTCCTAACTCATCGGTTTGTGTTTTGGCAATTAAATGGGCTCCAGCTTCTTGCAAAATGGAAACAGCAGGAGCTGTTGTTTCAGCAACACTCGCCCCAGCAAAATAATCAGGATTTCCCCCTTGTGTTCGAAATCCCTTCACATCAAAGACATCCTTAACAGCAAAGTTATATCCTAAGAGGAAATCATTTTGGGTTTTAAGGGGTGAAGAGGGAATGAGTTGGGTAAAGGCGTTAATAGGATCTAGGGTTGTTGACATATATTTAAACCTGAAGCTGATGCTATTATACTCTTCGCCTTTCAAGTTCCGGGTATGTTGTCCAGCGGAATTCGACCTCTGTCACGTATTAAAATACGCTCATCGGGTTCACCCTTGGGCGCCTGCCCGGCAACTTGAAATTCTTTGAGTACATTTCCTTATTTTCATTAATAGGTTCTCTCAAATATCCCCATAAATGTAAAGAAAAAAGCTGTGAAACTTTCCTTTTAAAAAGGGAGCATTCCAAAATTGGATGCTAGGCATATCAAAATAATTCTTTCAATGTCGATGGCACCCCAATAACATAAATATTATACATGAAATTATTTCAGTTTATTTTTAGTGGTAATAATGTTGGTGCTGGTTGTGAAATGAGTGCAGAGTGTTCTTATTGCCTCCGGAATACTCTGCAAGTTTCAGCTGTTTAGTGGTTGTACTGTCTAAAAAATCAAAGCCTTGAAATAAGGTACAGCATAAAACGGAGGGGTAGCAAGTTATATTTTAAGAACTACATGAGAGGACTTATGCTTAATGCAAATATAGAAATGCCATCAACATCTTGTAGAAGAATAAAAATCTCGAGAAAGATAAACTTTCCCACCGGAAATGTTTCCACCGGCTTTCATAGAAGAAAGGCCTTCTCTGTTTTTACAGCTCCTTGGCATTTTACAACGGATCATTATTTTGTAAAGAAAGCAGAAAACCCTCTTTCAAGCATTAAAGACCCTCTTTGGAAGCACGTGTGCATGGAAATTCAAAATCTAATGCCTCCTTTGTTCATTTTAAAGTTATCAGAATGTCAATTGGGCCCACTCTTGCCTCAGCGTAAGCAAGTAGATCTTTATTGTCCAAAAGATACTATTAAATCTATAGGACAGTATGATTTCGTGATATTAGCTTGCCTTCAAAAATTTTTTCCTACTCTTAAACAAGTAAGGGTAAAACTTGAAAAATCCAAGAACGAATTCACTGTTAGCCTCTAGAATTCAATAACGTTCTCAAAAGCTATTTTCCAACGGTTTTTAGGATTATCAAACACATATTTTCTGGGAGAAAATCTAGGGAAGACAAGAGGCTAAATTTATACTCGATCTTTTCAATACCAAAATCTTCTTTCGCTGTACTGAACTCTCAATTCAAATATGGATCTCAAAGGTTTTTTGAGATAAAGAAGAGATTGAGTCCCAAAATATCTCCTACAGTGCTAACAACATGCACGATGGTGTCTCTTTGAGTTCACACCCGTCAAAAATCTCTCATTATGCCTACAGAGCTTTTCCAGCTTCAAGATCTAGAGTTCTACATCAAACTCCCCGGCGACTACCCGTGTACAAAACTGCAAATGACTTATCAAAAGCCTTTGAGGTCAAGTGTGGAGGCTTTTTTGCTGAAGCCGGAGAAACAAATGAATTACACAGAAACTCAAGAAATTGAAGCAAAACCGACGATAAAAAAGCTAAAAAAGAAATCAGTCAAACAAGAAATTATTGTTGTTCCTGAAACTTCAGAAGAAGAAATTGAGGCGTTAGTGTGAGACTTCTTTGATTGGCAGGATACTTGAGTAAGCGTCAGACCAACTGCCTCACCTCTAGGGGTACGTTCTGGAAGGGTGCGAAATCCTACCTTAAGGATTGTCTGTTCTGTGACATAATGCGTGAAACTGTGGCTTCACTTACATTGTAGAGGCGAGCCATTTGGGTCTCTATTTTTCGGTCTGAGAGAATACTCTCAAGTTTAAATGTTGATCTGTTTTTTGTAAATCTTTCCAGCTTTACAATGTAATAAAAGGTTTTTAGCTTATCCTACCGCACAATCCCTACCTTCTCCCTAATTTTAGCTGCTTTTCATTTTTAAATTTAACTCTAAAAATAGCAAACAAAAAAGTAATTTTAAGCAAGAAACAAGTAGCTGAATTATATCAAAGATGTGGCGCTCATCAAACCATCCTCCGATGGGAGAAAAATGAACTTCTTGAAAAGATTGAGAGATTTTTGTTGGAATTGTTCACACACAATATCCATTAAATTCTTCTGAGCAATTTTTCTCCATCAGATCTGAGAGTACCTTTGGGGCAAACATGCCGGTAGAGAGTTTGGCGAGTAACTCCAAGTTCTTTGCATAAAGGGCCAATTTTGGTTTCTGGCTGTCCCATAGCAGCTTTAGCGAGTCGTAATTTGGCCGCTGTCATTTTATAAGGCCTTCCCCCTTTGCGCCCTCGGGCTCTAGCAGACTTAAGGCCTTCTTTTGTTCTTTCGGAAATTAACTCTCTTTCAAATTCTGCCAAAGAAGCAAAAATCCCAAATACAAGTTTTCCAGCTGAAGTTGTTGTATCAATTGCAGCTCCCTGACCCGTCAACACTTTGAGTCCAATACCTCGGGTTGTTAGGTCATGGACAGTATTAATGAGATGCCTAAGGTTTCGGCCAAGACGATCTAACTTCCAAACGAGAAGGGTATCTCCCTCTCGCAGAGCTTTCAAACATGCATTTAATCCTGGTCTATCATCTTTCTTGCCAGAGGCCATGTCTTCGTAAAGATGCTCTGGTTTTACACCAGCAACTATCAATCCGTCTCGCTGCGGATCTGTTGTTTGAGACCCATCAGATTTTGAAACTCGCATATAACCGATAAGCATTTTTCCCCCTTTTTTCTAATTACATAAACGGTCGGTTATATGACAAATTTTAATTAATCAAATAACCAGCAAAAGATTGTCATTTAACCCGTAATTTTAACTTAGCTCTATATAGGGTATTAAAACATAATTATATTACATAAGTTTGAAAGGAATTCCAAGTTCTCAAAAAACAATTTCAAAAAAAAGCTATTGATGGAAGAATTTTTGTCATTTCGCGACACACTTATTGACAAAATGTAGCTTATTAGCTACATTTAAGTATGGAGACAAGCCAATATGATATCGAAATTTACCAAGATCCGAAGGGAAAGAAACCATTTATCGAGTGGATTGAGTCTCTAAAGGATGAAGCAATACGCGCAAAAATAAAGATAAGGCTTGCCAGAATTCGCTTGGGCAATTTAGGAGACTGGAAATCTCTTAAAAAAGGCCTGTATGAAATCAGGATCGATGAAGGTGCCGGTTATCGGCTTTATTTTACGCAGACCTCTTCTCAGAAAATTATTCTGCTGGGAGGTAGCAAGAAAACCCAAGAGAAAGATATTGAGAAAGCCAGGAAATACCTGCAAGATTATAGGAGTTTATCATGAGAAAAACGATCAAATATACGGATTACTTAAAAGAATCCTTGCGAGATTCCAATGAAGCCGCAGAATACTTGAATGCTGCCTTAGAGACCGGTGATCTTCCCTTGTTTACATTGGCTTTAAAGGATGTCGTTGATGCCTTAGGAGGAGGGGTGACTCAAACGTCGCACAGAAGTCACTTAAATCGCGAAAGTCTGTATCGCATGCTTTCTAAGAAGGGGAATCCTCGCTTAACGTCTCTGCATTCTGTTATTGATTCTCTCGGTCTTGAAATTCACATCACGGCAAAAAAAGGTTTTACGCCTTCTCATCAGCACTCTCCGATGTTGTAGAGAGTCTTAATAGGAGAAAGGTTAAACATTAAAAATTATGTCTGGTAAATTAATGAGAAATCACATAGAATAATTTTTTCCTTGGAACAGTTATCATTTTGATAGCCTATTTCTTCTTTTTTTCTTGATGGCAGTTTAGATTAAGCGGCTACTTTTACATGATCGTTGAGAGGAATAACATGTGCTTCTGAAGGATGAATTTTCATTCCTCCATGTACATATTCAATATTTATATCAGGATAAAACATTCGAATCTGTAGAATAACTTTTTTCATCTTATTCATAAAATTTCTGAGATCAGAATACTGTGTTCCCATCTGCTCCTGAACTTGTCTCCAAGAGATAATAGTTGGTTGCTTAAGTGTAAAAGCTCGATAAGTTAGCCAGATATACACATCTATAGCTATTGAAGACTGCTTTAATGCTGTAATAACATTAAAATCAAAAGGAATAGAGCTTTTTACAATTAACTCATAAAATTTTTCATTCAGCATAATGTAGCTATCTTCTTCAACAAAACTAGATTCATGATCTTGTAACCATTTGACAAATTTATCTTCAACAATAAAAAATTGGGTTCCAATAAGGTCTTCCCCCATTTGAACTTCATCTATAGCGACTCGGCAACAACAAAGACGAACAAATTGTTCTTTAAAATAAGTAATAGTTCCTTTTTTTCCACCAGTCGGTTGGATATCGAGCTCTTTCATTAAAGAGGATAAAGTTTTTTTGAGGAAAACTTTTCGAGATTTTGTTCTGAGGGCTTGAGTTGTCAACCACATCATAAGCAAACGAGCATAAGTACCATAAGGAAGCCCTGCAGAAACTAGCTTTTCATTAACATATTTTTCTCCTGCTGATAAACGAAGCACATATTTACCATTCTTACGTATCCACTCTTTTTCTCCGAATTGTTCACGATGTGGTAAGTTTGCAATAACAAAAACTTTTGCAATAAATCCTAGCGTTTGCCGCAATTCAATAGAATTTTGCTGATATGCCTCAACTCTATTAAGTTTTTTCACAAGTTGCTTAGAATATGAAGACTTCAACAAATCCATTTTAAACACTCTCAGATTTTTTATCAGGTAGTTGCCCTGCAATCGCTAAGAGGGTGTCTTTAAGGCCAACTAAAAGTTCTGAGCTAAGATGCTCTGTACGTCCTCTTCTCACCTCAATTCGATCTCCCAAAAGCCTAATTTCTAAAAGTTTAGCCGTATGAGTTCGATTAATATATGTTTTTATTTGAGCAGAATCTTCATTTCCAAGTATATAGTTAATCAAGGTATGCATCTCTTTCTCATCCTTACATGTAGTGATTTTACGTAAAGAAATACGAGTCTTAATGTTATTTTCTAATATTCTGGTTGCAATTGATTGAGGAACAGAAGCAAATTTCATTTTTTCGATAACTGTTGATCTTGGAACCCCTAGTTTTTGTGCGACTTCTTCTTGTGTTAAACAAATACCTTCTTGAATAAGCCCTTTATAAGCTTCTCCTTCTTCAATTGGGTGTAAGTCTTCTCGTTGAAGGTTTTCTATAAGAGCAATTTCTCTTGCTTGCTTTTGATCATGGATAACAATGCAAGGAACTCTTTCTAAAGCAACTAACTTCGCAGCCCTCATTCTTCTTTCTCCACTTATAACTTCAAATATTCCTGGTTCTTTTTCACAAGGAATAACTGTAAGTGGTTGGCGAATACCATGTTCTTTAATTGTTTGGGCAAGAGCTGCAATTTTATCTTCATCAAAACATGAACGCGCTTGTCTATGATAAGAGCAAAGTTTACTAAGTGGGAGATTTTCTATACGTTGATAAAATTCTTCCGTATAGAGAGATTCTTTTCTGTCTAAATTTGTGATCTCTTCTATGTTTTTTCTCCTCCTTAAAAACTCAGATGTCGGCTCTCTAACTGGTAGCTCTTTTATCATATTTTTCCCCTAACTTTATGCAGCCTCTTCTTGTCCGGAAATAACAAAAGGTTTTCCTCTTGATAAGGCAATAAATTCATGCCCTAAATCAATAATGTCTTCCATCGCAATTGAGTTTTTATTTGCAAAACAAAGAACGGGCAATCGTCGTTTTGTTGAAACATTAATGTCTTCACACTTTCGGATCACTGTTTGAATTGTTTCTTGTTTATAATCTTTCCTCAAGACTCCCAGAATTTCTTGAGATGTAGCTGTCTTAGCTTCATATTTATTTGGAATAACAACAAAATTCATATCTTTTTGGAGCTCTTTATAAACTCTTTGCAACTCTTCAATCATGAGAGAGAGACCCGAGAGACTAAGAGGATGGGTTTCACACACAACATTTAATTGCTGACACGCCATAAG
>JAKFXB010000054.1 GCA_021731585.1 Alphaproteobacteria bacterium | reverse complement strand
GATAAATGCGGTCAAAATAGCCGCACTTAGTAATAATTTCTTCACCTTATTTTCTCCTTTTGCTGTGTTGATAATATCTTACAAGAGATATGTTAACGTATAATAATTAATTTTAATTAAACTTTGATTAATTTTTAATTAAAATATGGTAAATAATTAAATTTACTTCTTCTAGAAGTAGCTTCTTCCGTAAAATAGTCAACTCAAAACATGAAATAACTTTGAAATGACATTAATTAACCTGTTTGGATAAGAATTTTTTTGCGAGCCTTGCAAAGCAAGGTGTGGCAATCCATCGAAAACGAAGCGACCTCCACCTCTGGCTGAGGGCTGGGATAGTTAAACATTATATGCAATAAACCCCTGAGGTTGGATCACGGAGCTATACAAGCTCAGAGGTAAGCATAAGGTATTGAAATAATGAAATTAACCCTACCTAGCGTCATCCCAATGGTCGTGGATCTGTTTTTGGTTAATTGTGCTTCCAATCAAAGCAACAAGGTTGGGTAATCATTTCTGCTTCCCGGATACAAATAAACGCTTGTCGGCCAAATCGCGAATGCGGGGCGCAAATCAAAATCCCAGCAAATGCATCATACCAAACACATGATTTGTAAAACCAGCTGTGTCTGTATAATGTTGTTTCACGCCTGTACCGACGTGCCGTCAGCGTAAGAAGCGTCGCATACGGTGGTTGAGAAGACGGGGCCGTGAGCCCCCTCCTACTCGATTCAGTTGCCTTAGTAGCTCCTAGGCATTTGGATGGCCACCTTCATTTATACACTCATTATAGTGCCCATAACATTCAGTTATACATTGGTCAAAATTTGCAGATCCTACGGGAGGGCATTTTGCCGTGCACTCTCTGTATTCAGTCTGGCAGGCTCTTACTCCATTAGGAGGGACAATTTTGAAATCCATTGCATTAGCATTGACAACAAAGGCAGTCAAAATAGCAGCACTTAGTAATATTTTCTTCATCTTATTTTCTCCTTTTGGTGTGTTGATAATATCTTACAAGAGATATGTTAACGTATAATAATTCATTTTAATTAAACTTTGATTAATTTTTAATTAAAATATGGTAAATAATTAAATTTACTGGCCTTCTTTTAAAAACACCTGGTATCTATAGAATAGTCCACTCAAAACATGAAATTTTCTTAATACTGAACGTTTTTCAATAATCAATCTCTAACTCCCAGTGTGTCATCCCCTCCTTCGAGGGGATGACTGAAGAGTGATTATGCCGAAAGCTCACCCATTATCTTAGCAAAGGGACTGGTATCATGAAAAAGTTCGTTCCTTATAATCAGCCCCTCTTGAAAGGTCATAAGCGCTGCGGCTGATGTTTTTCCAATACCCCCGGGACAATCTAAATCATACACCACGACAGCTTGATCTCCTTCTCCAAAGGTTGCACGTATGGTGAGAGTCTTAAAAAAAGCCATGAAGCCTTTCACAGCTTCAAGATAATCTTCCTTTCCCTGCAACGTTGAAAGAGGCGTGATCAGCCTAACATCAGGGTGGAGATATTTTTCCATAACCTTAAGGTTTTTTTCTCCAAAGGCTGTGTAAAACGTTTGGGCTATGGCCACATTATTTTGATTCATTGGTATCTCCTTCTGAAATGTGATTGAAATTTCGTATTTGATATAGCAAACTATATCTAATACACAAAATGGATATAGTAAGCTATAATGAATATGTCAAGTCATAAAAAAAGAACCTATCATTCGGAAACAAGAAAGACGCAGGCTGCGCAAACAAAAGGCCGTATCCTTGCCACTGCAAAATCGCTCTTTCACTCTAAGGGTTTTGAGGGGGTGACCATAGAACAAATAGCTCAAGCAGCCGATGCTTCAGGCCCCACGATTTACGCTCTCTTCCAATCCAAGCGCGGCGTCTTGCGGGCCCTCATGGATGAAGCTCTCCCCGCCAATCAATTTGAAGCTCTTGTGAAAGAAGCCATGCAGGAAAAATCACCGAAAAAGCATCTTGCCCTATCTGCTCAAATAGCTCGCCGCATGTATGACGCGGAAAGGGCACAAATGGAGATTTTCCAGGGGGCTGCTATTTTATCTCCCGAGTTCAAAGAGCTGGAAAAAGAAAGAGAATTGCGCCGCTACATGCGCCAGGAAGAGAGCATCAAAATGATTGCAAAGGAGGGAGTTCTCCTTAAAGGACTCAGTCTATCCAAGGCACGGGATATCCTCTGGGCTTTTACAGGACGTGATATGTATCGCATGTTCGTGATTGAGCGAGGATGGACCTCAGAAGAATACGAGACATGGCTTGCCCAGTTGTTGGTAAAAATGTTAATGGGAACTGAGGAGTAAAAACTTATGACTAAAGGAATAAAAAACGATATCATCGCGGGGTTTAGTGTTTTTCTTATAGCTCTGCCCTTATGTTTAGGCATAGCCATCGCAAGTAATTTTCCTCCCATTTCCGGCATTTTTACAGCCATTATTGGAGGCATCTTAGCTTCCCTTATGGGAAGTTCAGGTCTTACTATTAAAGGCCCTGCCGCTGGATTAATTGCCATTGTCCTTGGAGCTGTTCAGGAGCTGGGACAAGGCGATCTCCTTCTGGGATATAAACTCACGCTTGCTGCTGGCGCTGCTGCCGCCCTCCTCCAAATACTCATTGCTTTGATGCGAAAGGCTATTATTGCTGAAGTAATGCCTCCCTCCGTCATCCATGGCATGTTAGCCGCCATTGGGGTTATTATTATCTCAAAGCAATCCTACGTTTTGGCAGGAATCAAACCCTCTACCTCAGAGCCTCTTGAGCTGCTTTTTCATTTGCCTATAGAGATCTTGCATTTCAATCCCATCATCTTTGCCATAGGAATCCTTGCCTTTATTATTGTCCTTTTTTGGCCAAAATTAAAAAAGGTTGCCTTTATTCCCTCCTCCATTGTTATTTTACCGACGGTGATTTTCCTCTCTTTATATTTTAATTTAAGCGAGGAACACACATACAATGTCCTAGGAAACACCTATTCAGTCGGCCCAAGTTTCTTGATTAATTTGCCCATGAATTTTTTTGATGCCATCCAATTCCCTGATTTCTCCCAAATCTTAAGTCCTATAAGCTTAAAGTACATCGTCATGTTTGCCCTTGTTGGCTCCATTGAGTCCTTGCTGACGGTGTGTGCCGTTGATTCTATGTCCACATCCAACCAATTTTCTGACCTTAATAAGGATCTCAGAGCTGTGGGCATTGCCAATCTGGTGAGCGCTTGCATAGGCGGTCTTCCCATGATTTCAGAAATTGTGCGGAGCAAGGCCAACATTGACTATGGAGCCACATCAGCAAAAGCCAATTTTTTCCATGGAGTATTCATGCTTCTCGCGGTTATTTTATTCCCAGCCGTCTTGAACCTTATTCCCTTATCAGCTTTAGCCGCCCTCTTAGTTTTCATAGGATTCAGATTGGCCTCACCAAAAGAATTTGCGCATGCTTATGAGGTGGGAAAGGATCAGCTCTTGTTTTTCATTACAACCTTTGTTGTCACTCTTGCTTCTGATTTACTGATAGGGGTTGCGGCGGGAATTCTTCTGAAATTTCTTTTCCATTGGAGGAGAGGAAATAGCTTTAAAAGTCTCTTTTCTCCCCTCATTACAATCGAGAAAAAAGAGGATCGAACCGTGATCGAAATAGAAGGCCCTTTAACTTTTGTAAGCTATTTAAAATTAAAGAAAACGGTTGAAACACTAGCTAAGGAAAGCAACCAAATTATGATTAGTTTTCGTGCCGTAACTTACCTTGATCATACGGTGATGAAAAAAATACAAACCCTAAGTTATGAATTTAAAGACGTCGAAATTATTATCGAAGAAAATCAGCAGCTTGTTCAGTTTTATAATCATCCTCTGTCTACAAGAAAAAAATTTTCCTTATAGAGCCAATTGCAAAATTCCAGTATTTGTCATCCCTGACAGGTTCAAAAGGATTTTGCAATTTCCCCTATAGGAAAAGGTTCTCATAAGGCATCTCACGCAGAGTTATCGTTATATGAATTGGCTTTTGCTCATCAAATTATACTTTTACGTGCTCACCTGGTAGAACCTTTCAACCCTTTTCTTGCCTTGTTTTGCGTTGTTGCATTGGCGTTTTCCGTAAGCTGCTAATGTTACATGAGAAAGCCGCTGAGAATAATTCTCTTGGTACTCTGTTCCAGGGGCTAAAAGAGCCCAAATGATTCGGGCCATCTTATTGCCAAAGGCAACAATCCCTTTATTATGCCCCCGTCTTTCAGCGACACTTTCGAGCCATTTCATGAGAGAAGGAAATATTACTCTTAACCATATTCACCCTAACATTTACGGAGATTTGTAAAGCAACGCTACCTTGTCCGGAAGTAGCCTGCCAATGTATTTCAACAACGGTCAATGCTAGTCATTGGCAATGTTGGAGCGCTATTGGCCTTGAAAACTATCCGGTCGATGATACCATATTTCCTTCACAGAATGCGTGCAAGGATGCATGCGGTATTCATATTAAAGTAAGTTAGGCGTTTTGAGACGTGCGAATGGGCCTGAATTTATACGCGCATAAAACTATGGGGCTTGCCCCCATAAGCGCTAACCTAAGAGAACTCTTAAGTAATGCCTTTTTTGTAGATTTTGTGTGACGTTTAGACGCAATAAGCCTGTCTATAAGCCTTTACAAGATTGAAAGAAATGACTTTGACAGTCATTTGAGCCTCTACTTGGCTCTACTCTAAAGTATACCCGAAGATTTTTGACTAAGTTTGAGGGGATAAAAAAGTGAGGGGTTTCCTGGCGCGCCCGAAGAGATTCGAACTCCTAACCTTCTGATCCGTAGTCAGATGCTCTATCCAATTGAGCTACGGGCGCGTTTGAATGTCTTCTTCTTAAAAGAATATGAATCGGACTGCAAGGAAAAAGTAATCACCGATAATGAACTACGCCATACCCTCAAGCGCTTTAACCCCTGGCAAGGGTTTTCCTTCAAGCCATTCTAGGAAGGCTCCCCCTGCGGTTGAAACATAAGAAAAATCGTTCAACACACCCGCATGGTTGAGAGCGGCCACCGTATCCCCTCCTCCCGCAATAGAGAGAAGGGCCCCTTCTGCGGTCAGGCGGGCCACACCTTGAGCCACCGCATTGGTGCCATAATCAAAGGGCGGCACCTCAAAAACCCCTAAGGGACCATTCCAAAGGAGCGTATGGCAACGCTGCATCGTTTTAAGAATATAAGCAATAGTGGCAGGTCCAATATCAAAGATCTTTTCCGTGGGACCAATGGAAGAAATCTCCCGATGTTGATGATTTTTAGGATCTTCTAAACTTTCTGCGACAACGACATCTACAGGAAGAAGAACTTTCTCTCCCTTCATCAATTCAAGAGACGTTTCCATAAGATCGGGCTCATAAAGAGAGGCCCCAACGTCATAACCTTTGGCCGCAAGAAAGGTGTTGGCCATAGCGCCGCCAATCACCAAGAAATCAACTTTAGGAAGCAAATTCTTAAGAAGGGGGAGTTTTGTAGAAACTTTAGCTCCACCAACAATAGCCATCATGGGAGCTTCCGGGTACTCCAGCACCCGCTCCAAAGTTTTGAGTTCTTGCTCCATCAAACGTCCTGCATATGACGGCAAAAGGTGAGCTACGCCTTCCGTAGAGACATGAGCCCGGTGAGCTGTAGAAAAGGCATCATTGATATAAACATTGGCCCAGGTAGCCATTTCTTTAGCAAAGGCGGGGTCATTGTCCTCTTCTCCCTTCACAAAACGAATATTCTCCAGAAGGAGAATCTCCCCCTCCTTCAAATGATCAATCGCCTCTTTAACATGAAGCCCTTGAGATTCCTTACAAAAGAAAACCGGCGTGGGCACCATCGCCTTTTTTAAAGCTTCAGCAATGGGCGCAAGGGTAAATGTCCTATTCCACCCTTTAGGACGCCCTAAGTGGGCCATTACAATGACCTTTGCCTTCTTTGCAGCTAGCTCCTTCAAGGTGGGAAGAGAACGTTCAAGACGCGTTAAATCAGCCACCTGTCCCTCTTGCAAAGGAAGGTTTAAATCAAGACGCACCAGGACATACTTTCCAGCAGGCTCTAAATCATCAAGGGTTTTAAAATACGGCATTTTTTGACCTCCAATACTCTCCATCTTAATGGAATAAGAGTTTGAGGCAAACGCTTAATGTTTATTTGTTTAATGCTTATTGCAGACTGCAGGAGCCTCCCGCGGTTTCAGCGTAATGGTTGTAGATTCCCCGAGCATTTCTTCAGGGGCTGCATTTTTAATGGTATAAATACATTTTCCTCCACAGAACTGGGGATCACTCACTTCATAAAAGCCAGGAGGACAATAATCCAAACAGGTGAGCCCCCATCCTACATCCACCACATCCCACCTTGTTCCCTCATACTGAACAAATGAAACTTCATTGTTAATGATAGATGCCACATCATCGCTTGTTAACTCATAACAAGGAAATTCGCTCTCAATGGCAAAAGCTTCACTTCCCCACAACAAAACTAAGCCTATAAAAATACGTTTCCTCACATTGACCTCTCTTACCCATTTAGGCTTTTTACCTCTTGATTTTAAGAGAATAAGATTAACAACTTCTTAATCTTTCTCGTAGAATATGAAGCTAAATAATGTTTTAATGAGATAATAAAGAACAGGGGAGAAATTATTGGAAACGCTTCCATTAGATTTATCAAATGCTATTGACCGCACATTGGCGCCACTCAACTTGGATCAGCTACGGAATGATTGCTTTGAACTTTCTAAACGCTATGCAAACCATAAATTCATTGAAACAGAAGGCCATCGCCAAGCTTATATTGCCGCCCGTCTTCCCGCGACCTATGGGGCCACACGTCAGGTTTTTCGACGGATTGAACCTTATCTTGCCAATGTTAAAAACCTCCTTGATTTAGGATCCGGGGTGGGAAGCCTGGCTTGGGCAGCACGAGAGGCTATGCCACAGCTCCAGCGGGTCACTCTTTTTGAGAAAGACGTAGAGCTTCTTCGCTTGGGCCAACATCTCACCGAAGACAGGCTTGCCCCCCTTCAACTGTCCTGGTGTCGCGATGATTTGACGTCAGAAGAAGTTTACCCGTTACATGACGTGGTCACGGCTTCTTACGTTTTAAATGAGCTTTCCCCAAAGGAACGTCTTTTTGTACTTGATCGGGCCTATAGCGCTGCTGAAAAACTTCTCATCCTCATTGAGCCAGGAACGCCTGAAGGCTATAACCACATTCTCACAGCGCGCCAGTTTTTAACAGAGCGTGGTGCCCACATAGTGGCGCCCTGCCCTCAAAATGGCCTTTGCCCCATTGCTCCCCTTTACAAGGAAGGCAAGGACTGGTGCCATTTCAGCGTCCGCATTCCCCGTGGCAAATACCACCGCCGAGCCAAGCAAGGCGCCCTTCCCTATGAGGATGAAAAATACTCCTACCTTGTGGTCTCACCTCTTCCTCAGCCCACGCCAAAGGGCCGCATTATTAAAGCGCCTATGCGTAAAACAGGTCATGTGATTCTTGACCTGTGCAATGACAAAGCAGAGCTTGAACGAGTGACCGTTGCCAAAAGTGAAGGAGAAATCTACCTAAAAGCTCGCGATGCTGAGTGGGGGGATGAGTGGGGGGATGTTACTCAATCCTACTGAAAAAGAACGATTGATTTCTACGCTAACTTATTGTATTTTAAATATTAAATTAACTTTTTAACTAATTTTATAAAAAAGGAAGATTTCTTCCGTGGCTTATGAGAATAAAAAGTTCATTGTTAATTTGTTAATCTCATCGAGCCTATTGTTTGCTGGATTAGGCTCTGCTCATGGAGCTAAAGAAGCTATTGATATCGTATTTGATGAAGTCTCAGTAAGGGTAACACGAAACCAAATTTCTACTAGTACCCCTTCTCATGTGAAGGTGAAGGGGAATGAGGACGAGATTCATATTGACATAAAATCTACCAGCTTAACCATAGGTCGCTCTAAGCCCTTTATAGAATCTATTCGAAGTTTAAGAGCAGTCCCCGGTGTTAAGGCTACTCTAAAAAGGTTTGCGCCAAATGAAAGATGCACAAATAAGATTAGAATCTTTAATCAAATTTTCCTATCAAGTTCATCCCCCTCTGAACAGATTGAGATTCAGCGAAAACTTTGCTTTTCTCTTCTAAAATATCAAAAACAAGATTCAACTCTTGCTAAAAAAAAGCTTCCTCTTGAGCAATACAAGTTGGGAGTCATACTTGCAAATTCAGCAGACGAATCAGAAGATGAAGTCTCCTCTCTACAAGAAGCCCTGGAAGTACTGACACAAAGTGCCATTGCAGGTTTTCAACCTGCTAAAAAAAATCTTCCTATTGTACAAAATAGTTTGGGTGTTGCTCTTGCAAAATCAGCACGAGGTTCAACAGCAGAAATCTCTCTTCTAAAGGACT
>JAKFXB010000099.1 GCA_021731585.1 Alphaproteobacteria bacterium | reverse complement strand
AACTCATTTCTGGCTGATGGCTAATCTTTGCCAGGAGGGAGTCGAACCCTCTGGGTTGAGATGAAAGGTTTCCAATACTATGTCATTTCTCTTTCCCCTTTCTCAGGCTTAGCCTGTCGCTATGCGTCGCTTGCGACACAGCGCTGTTGCCAAAGGCAACACATAAGCGCGCCTCCTAAGTTTTTAACAAAACTTATCAGGACAGCTTTCTCGCTCCTTAAGGATCGATTTTGATCTCTCAATGTGTTCATTTTTATACTTTATTATATTTTTGTTTTTAATAGACTGGTGAAGCAATACTAACCAAAACGGAGAAAAAACGTCATGGATAAAAATAGAGAGGGCGGTCGTATGATCGATAAGGTAACTTCCATTGAGAACAAGATTTATGAGCTCAGGCAAAAGAAAGAGCGCATTCAGATTCAGCAGTCTCTTCTTCTGATGAAGGAAGCTCAGAAAATTCTAAAAGACGAATTCTCTCTGGAAACGGCTTTAACCATCTTAAAAGATTCCTGGGCTACAGCTTCAAAAACACAAAAGGCAGAATGGACAACGCGTGTGGGTTTATTTTCCACCTCTTCTTCAAAAACTCTCAAAAAGACTGAAAAGCACACTCCAGCACCTGAACAAATTGGAAAGGCAGAGATACCACATCATGGCCACCCTTGAAGTTGATTCGCGTGGATTAAGACGTGCCAGAACGAGAAGTTTAATCCAGCTCGCAGGATTAATGGAGAAGGCAAAATTGCTTGAAACTTTTGACATTGAGCTGGGAAGAGATATGCAAAAAGATCCAAAAATGAAAGAACCGATTGCAGCATTATTCAAAGGCCTACTTGTCCTGAATGAAATGGCTGCTTCCTCTGAAGTGAATTTATCACTTTGGGCAACCCAGGGGTTGGAAGAACTGAGGAGGTCAAATCGTGAATAAAACACATTTTTTATACCGCCACTCTCATTAAATTTTCTTCTGGTTCAACTCAGACTTAAGCCAATTTTTCTTCCAGTTTTTGCAGCATTTCTCGGTGCTTATGTGACTCCATTCTCCCGATATTATACAGTTTCCATTGTATAGCCGGGAGAGTTTTGATGTGATCAAAAGGAATGAGTCCCCACTTGGGAGCTCCCGCTTTAAAAGAAAGCAAGAATTCTTTATCTTCATTCGTCATAGAGACATGTGTTAAATTTACGACTTCGAAAAAAGTTTTGTAAAGATCTTCAAGAGACATATCAAGCTCGGTCATTCCTTTAAATTCGTTCGTATATAAATGAGATATGTCTTGTTGATTTGGCTTAATAAGTTCAGAAATGGGTCGATTATTGCTAATCAAATACACTAAAAATGCATCATGCAATTCTCGTGTATACGGGCCATTCTCAAAGAGAAAATGCATATCGTATAAATCTCTGGGATGCTGGCGATCAAGAGCTGCGCAAATCTTCCCCGCAAAAAGATCATTATCTGCCAGGCATTGGATGGTCATGGATTTTTTAAAGGCATCTATCGCTTTTGGCCGCAAGGCTTTGTTGACAGGAGAATAAACACATCCACGCAAAATGTGATTGATTTCAATTTTGATCAAGTCACCTTGACCCAAGACAATAAGTTGTTTTGCATGATGATCAGATGTCAATTTGGGATTAACGATAAAACCTTTGCTCATAAGAACGGTCTGGACTTGCTGAAATATATGATCGATCATTTCTAAAGAGGTTATGCGGTCCTCAATGGGAAGATAGGTTAGGTCTATATCAACCGACATTCTTGGCATATTAAAAACAAACAGGTTAATAGCCGTTCCTCCCTTTAGGGCGAGTCTTGGATCTTGCATAACATCTGGCAAAATAGATAATAAAAGATCAACGCGTCTAAAATAAGCTTCCTTCATCTTCTCTCCTATCGGATAATTCCTTTGGTATAATCATTTGATATTTTTTGATAAAAACCCCTCCTTTAGAGATTTGCAAAACGCCAGAACCTATTGAGATTTTTTCTAAATCCAACTGCAAAAACCAAGGGTGTTGATGTAATTCTGCTAAATAGAGAAATAACCGTATAACTTTTGAATTTTTACAATTCATCAATAAGGCTTGTACAACCTCCGGACGAAACGTATTGAAATTCTCAAAAATCAAATTGATTTCGTCATAAGAAGCATGTCGAGGGGCTAAAGAAAGCAATTCCAAAGCAGCCCGTTCGAGGGAAGAAATCTTAACGTTAATCCCCGATACATTAAAGTCATTCAGAGCTAAAGTAGAATCTAGGAAATTTGTTTTCACAACTCTCAAAGAAACGGACCAAGGACTTTTAAGAAACCACTTAGGGATTCTTGTTTCTCTTCGCGCAAAAAGGGTTAGTTCTTCTTGTCCAAAATGGAGATAATGAGAACGCCCTTGCAAAGCAATGGCATTCTTTCCACCAACATGAACAGAAAGCTTAGTTTGAGTTTGGAGTGCCCACAGGCCTCCAGGCCAGTCAACTTTCTCATGAGCCCGTATAACAGCTCCATATCCTAAAGATTTTACCCATCCAGAATTGATATATTGCCGTGTTAAAAAACGTGATATTCCATGCTCTGCTAACCATGCACTCGTTGCAACCGTATTGGGAGGCCAATATGTCAACAAGTTCTTAAGAAGATTTCTCGGATGTGTACCCATAATGCACTTTTGCACATATTTCTTAAGAAATCAAGAGGGAGTTACTGCTCTATCCACATGTTTTTTTAACAACCATTAAGTCATCTTTTCAGAAGGACTTCATGTGAAGAAGGAGTTCTTTCGTAAAAGGAAAACTCAAGAGTTAGATGCGCACGATTCTCTTCTTAAGTCGTTGTCGTACTACATCATAAAACTGCAAGTCTTTAGGTCTTTTTTCTCTTCATGATAGGATATGTGATCCCTTTGTGTCCCCTTAAAATGATGAAAGAAGGTGCCTTGTTCTTAGCGACCTAGTGTTAAATCTTTTTATCTCACCTTATAAATTTTAATATATGTGGGTTCTTAATTCTAATCGTTCTTATATTGATGGGTGAGTCTACTGGGAGGCAAGTTCCTTCAGCTTATTCCCAAATAATTCCGCAGCTTCTCTTAAAGGTGCAATTGCTAGATGGGCGTAACGTTGAGTAGTCGAGGCCTGAGTATGTCCTAAGAGTTTTCCAACAATGCTTAAGCTTACCCCACTTGACCTAACGGGCACGTTTTAGGCACTGAAGTGCAATCTGTGAAGAAACAGTCTATCTTTCGCTTGCAATTGACTAGCGGGAGAAGAAATTGTTTGATGATGATTTGGCGATCACCAACGACGAGTGGACGTATCTTAAAGATCGATCCGCGGTAGGGCGGCTTGGGTTTTTCCTTTGTCTGCTTTTCTTTAAGAGGAATGGCTATTTCCCTAAAAGACACATAGATATCCCTGAAAAAACCCTGTTTTATGCCGCTGGCAATATCGGCGTTTCTGCGGATCTATTTTCTGAGTACGATTTTTCAGGTCGCTCAGCAAAACTTCATTGGATTTTGTAGCCACACAACTCAATAGTTCTGCGGATAACTGGACAAAATATGATCAGCACGATCAGAAACGACGGAAACGCCTGGTTGAACTGCAATAAGTCTTCTGTTTTGCTAATTCACAACACTTTAAACCAACATTCCCTACCGTTAAGACTTAGGCTATCCTAAATCAGGGTGGGGGGTAAATTTATTTTTATAAAAAGCTTGACTAACCATTAATTAAAGGAAAATAATTCTTAGCCTACTTTATTATTAAGTGGCTTATAAAAAATATATTAAAATTAGGAGGAGAATTTATGAAAAAAAACATTAAAATAATAAGCTTAGTAATTTCACTTCTTGCTTTTCACTTATCATTTCCTTCCTTCGCAATGCAAGATGGATTAGAAGCAGAGGGTCATGTTAGCACATTAAATGGTAAACTTTTCTATCGCGATACAGGAGGAAAAGGTCCTGTTTTAGCTCTCTTTCATGGCAATTCTGCTTCCAGTCAAATTTTTGAAAAATTAATGAAGGCTGGCTTACCCTATCGTATGATTGCATTTGATAGCCCTGGTCATGGTAAAAGTGACGATTTTTTGAACTGCAAGGAGTCTTACTGTCACCTTGGTTGTGCTCGTGCTTTTCGTGAAGGACTCGATAAGTTAAAAATAGGAAAATTTTCTGCTTTGGGTTGGTCCGAAGGGGGGCATCAAGCAATTAACTTGCTATATTTAGTTGGGGATAGAATGGAAAGCCTGATCTTCACTGGGACTCCTCCTCTTCCTCATGACCCTGAATTAATTTTTACTTTAGCTTTTAAAGATATACCTGAGATGAAGCTTTTAGGGAAAGAGGAAAAATTTAATAAAGAAGAGGCATTGAGATTTGTTGAATGTCAAGGTCTTGATCCTAACGATGTTCCTTTTATGATTGAGGCTGCTATGAGAACAGATGGGCTTGCTCGGACGTTACCGCTTAAAATCATTATGGAGGGTGGTGAGCGCATAAATGAAGTTGAGACAATTAAAAGATCAAAAACTCCTATTTTAATTCTTGGCGGAAAAAATGATATAGGTGTTAATTATGTGTATGTACAAGACCTTATGAAATCTTTTCCAGAAAATGTTAAAATGCATCTTTTAGATGGTCCGCATGCGCACCTCTGGACAAATTCAGAAGAATTTAATTCTCGTGTAGATAGGTTTTTAAAAGGAAACAGTAAACTTTTAAAAGGACACAGTAAACTTTGAACTACTGATTCAAAACTATCGTCTCATCTGTAAACTTGAAGATCACACTCTCATCATTTTTGTTGCGGGCGGAGAACATCAAAAAGAAGTCTACGAAACTTGAGAATTTATCTTGTGTGTTCATTAGAAAGTTTAAAATCGCTTTTTTAGCGCCCTCTGTATCATGTTTGTGATTAGAATACCTGAAATTCGTTTTCGCTTCTGTGTGACGATTCTAGCAGGTTTTAGAGGCATTCTAGAGTGATACTTCACCCACAATTTTTCTAGACGGAGAATTTTTCGAAAACGAAAATTTCCCTTCTAAAAAGATTATCCGAAAGGGTGTCGGATAAGAGAGCCGCATTACTGCGGCTCCCTCTCCTAAGAACGGACCGTGCAAGTTTCCCCGCAATCCGCTCAAGCCTTTGTAAGGCTGTATCTATTGTACAGCCCGGTCTACCATGTTCTTCAAGTATGCTTACCACCTATTTCCAGGTGGAGCATTCTTGGATTTATCTCTCTTTTCGAAGTATTCTTTGAATTGAGAGTCATAAGGAGTTGTCTCTCCCCGAATCTTAATGTGACGCCGAATAGGGACTCTTTTGGCAGCTGCTAAATCAAGATAGGAGATTATATTATCCTTGTCCTTGATTTTCGCAGAAAATTGCCAATTACGACTTCCCACTTGCCTGAAGTACTTTTTGTTTCTCCAGGTTTTTCTTTTGGTGGGATGCCGCTTTTTCATCCATCTACTAAGCGCTTCATAGATTTCTTTGTCGACGTAGGAGAAAGTTTTGCTGGCTGCACTATGACGGAAGAAATAAGCCCAACCCAAGATTTTTGGGTTAAGCTGTTTAATCAAATCTCCTGTCTTTGTAGTTTGATTGGATTTAATTGTCCTCCTAACTTCTCGAAGGAAGTTTTTAACATTTGCTTTTGAGGGCATTGTCAAAAGGCCACGCCTATACCATCGTATGCTGTGGCCCAGGAAGTTAAATCCCTTCTCAACATGTGTTATCTTGGATTTCTCGCGGTTGAGTTCCAAACCCCGTTCCTTTAGAAAGCTCTCTATGATGGGAATGACCTTGTTCTCCAATAATTCTTTATTGGGCCCTGTGATGATAAAATCGTCGGCATAGACAACGACGTTTACCTTTTCTCTCTTAAAGATATCCTTGAGGATTTTCTCTAATCCAGATAGGGCTATCAAAGTAATTGTTGGTGAAGTCACACCACCTTGAGCTGCCCCTTTTGTAATGGAGTAGATAACACCTTTCTCCATAAACCCAGCTTTCAGAAACTTCTTCAAGATAGTTTTATCCATAGGAATATTCTCTTCAAGCCAGGAGTGCGAAAGCCTATCAAAGCAAGCTTTAATATCCCCCTCTAGAACCCACTTCGCTGATACCTTTCGTGACAATACAATAAAGCATTGCTCGATAGCATCAGCGACCGATCGTTTGGATCGAAACCCATAACTATTCGGATCAGCCATTTCCTCAGCAATAGGATCTAAAGCTAGTTGCCATAAGGCTTGCATAGCTCTATCCTTCATGCAAGGAATAGAAAGCGGTCTCTTGCCCGCTTTCGGGTTCTTTTTAGGAATGTGGATGCGCTTTAAGGGTTGAGGGGAATACCCTCTTCGCTTAAGAGTCTCCACAGCTTTCATTCTTTGGCAAGGAGTTCGCCAAAGAATACCGTCAACACCAGGAGTGTTGGCTCCTTTATTACGGACAACTCGTCTTACAGCTAAGCATTTACTATAAAACGAGCAGGTTAGGAGTCGTTGTAAAGCTTTCACTTTACCTTTCTTCCCTTCCTTGGTAGCCTTCGCAATACGCATTTGCAGCCGTTTTACTTCTTTATCAATGGTAACCCACGGGAGGTTATTCCACTGTGAAGTTGGAGAGGCACCATTCAATGTTGAATTTATCGATGTCATTTGCGTTTCTCCATTCTTTCGGTTCTACAAATTCTCTCACGATCAAAGACCAGCCAGACGTCAGCGCACTTTCGTGTGGGGTGACATTTAAACCCCTATCCCCTTCATTACAAAGGGGCGTTCGCTTCTTCTGGCCTCCTGTACCCGCACAGCCATAGGCTTTGCTTACGCTCAGCTTTCCTCGAGGGGAGCTGTACGGGGTTGCCACGTTCCATACGAAAGACAGAATGGGTTAGGCTCGTCCTCTCCACCGATAGCTCATCCGATCGCGATGAAGAGGTGCGCAGACTTCATCCGAGCTATAGTACCTTTTGGTCAGAGCGTGACAGATCGTTTCGCTCCTTCACATTTGACGGCAGTTACGGACGTTCACGTAACATTAGCCATACCATTCATCCCTAGGTCCTCACCGTATTGATCTAACAGTTTCAGTTTCTCTTCACAGAGTCCCTTACGGTTAAAACCGCGGCGCCATTGTTCTCTGATCTTCACACCACAGCGTTACCACCATCGCATGTCAGAGTAGGGAACTGCTGGCGATACAGCAGATTTTATCGAGAGTACCAACAAACAAAATATACTCTTGTAAAATAGTCTTTCGTACGACCTCGTGTCGAACGCGCACTTATGTACGATTGCATCTAATGATGGCAATCGACTGGGCTTGATGGCCACGGGCGTTGAAATTTAGCGGTAGACCTCTTTGCGATCCCCTATCTTCATAATCATGATAATCAGCATAAAACTTTTGGCCTGGCTTTCCACCAAAACAACGAATAGGAGTCTTCACTTCAATCCCCCTTAATCTTACTCACAACGAATTGAATAAATTCAATCGTCTGCTCTTTTAAGTTCATTTCTTTATTCAGGATAATCTACAGGCAAATCCGCCCATTGCAGAAATTGCTTGGCAAGCAGACAGTGTACCAGAGAGACATCAAGGGGAAATTTATCAGTGTTGAGCATTGATCATAGTATACTCTAATCTGATTGAAAATGAGGTTCAGAATGCTTCTTCTGGTGAAAGCGGCAGGTGATTCTGGCGCAATCCGGGCGGATACTTTGAATTGAAACCACCGACAGCTTTGCCGCGGATATGCAGACGAAGTGCATTTATTGATTTTGAGCAATTCAGGGGATGGGAATATTGCCTCATTCTCACAGAAAAATAATGAGAATTTGGGTCTTTAAAAAGAAAGTGAAAGGATCATAGACATATGATCCTTTCACTTTGTTACACTTTACCATTTTAAAATATGTTTTTACTTTTCTTCTTTAACCTGACGTTCACAAAACCGATAATTGAATTCATCAAAATAGTGAAATCCTGATTTCATAAAATGTCTGGATAAAAAGAAGCGAGTACCGCTACTGTTTTTACTCTTGATTGAACCCATTCTCTTCTTCCCATTTTTCATGAATTTCCATAAGCTCTCGCAAATCTGAGCGAGCTAATTCTAACTCAAACCATGCTTTTGCAATAAGATTATTTACATTTTTGATTTGAAAAATTACCAGTTGAGAAGTTTGCTCAAGGTGAGCTAAATTAAAGTCAGCCATTGTGACTCTCCTTTCGGTAGTTGCAGTGGTCAGTGGAGTAAGGGTGTTTCGTAGCCCCTTATTCCACGCTTTCTCACGATGAGAAGCTAACTTCTAATTTATATGCTGTTTTCTTTTGAAGCAAGAGGAAATTTTGTGAGAAATTTTTAAAGGAGCTTGTTTGTTTTATTTTCAATAACGTAAGATTCATTTTTCCTTGTTTTTTCTGAAAAACTATCTACATATTATGAAAAAAACCTGCACTTTTTTGTTTACCTATCATGCGTATTTAGTTAATATTCAGCATAACTATTCGTGAATCTCATGCAAACCTATAAGG
>JAKFXB010000122.1 GCA_021731585.1 Alphaproteobacteria bacterium | reverse complement strand
AAGTAGATTCATGAAAAATATAAAAATTAAAGCAGTGTTAGTCTCATGGTTTATCCTTGGTGGAATGGAGATACATGCTGAACCTTCAGCAAATAGTTTTTATCAGGATGAATCTTATAAAGAACTCCTCAATACAAAAGATATCATTGCCTTAGAGCTTTCCCCAGACAATCATCATGTGCTTCTGACCTATGCGACACCCCAGGTATATGACTCAAAAGAAGGAATACTTAGTCAATGGCAATTGGTAACGCTTGTGAAGAATGACTATAAATCAGCAAAAAGCCATACGGTTACGTTTCCTGAGGATAAAGGAATTGACCTTGCCACATGGATCCCAAATTCTCAGAACATTAGCTATTTAGGGCAAGGAGATAAATACGTAAGCCTCTGGGTAACACCCCATCAGGAATTTAAACCCAAGAAAATCATAGAGCTCAATCATGATATTAAAAATTATTGGTGGTCTCCTGATGGTAAGAAATTAGCGATCTTGGTGCATGATCCACTCCCTTCAAGGGATTTAACCGTGTATGGCGAGGATGAAAGTGTTGCAGCAACCCTTTACATCATGGAGGCCAATGAAAAAGGAGACTTTATTGAAAAGGGGTCTTTTCCTTTAAAGTTTGAAGAAAAACTTTATCTTAGCTGGGTTCCTAGCAATGAAAAGGTTGTCTTAGGATATAAAGCACAAACTGATGCAATATTTCCTGTTTCCCAAATTATCCTCCTTGATCTTAAAACAAAAGAACAAAAAGCACTCGTTCAGGGAGAGCAGATGAATGTAAACGTGGTGCCCTCTCCTGACGGAAAATGGCTTGCCTATGTTACAACAAGCTTTCCAGGGAACGCCCAAAACCCCATTCCTCTTTATCAAATGGATGCCTCAAGGGTATGCCTTATAAGCTTACAAGATAATCAAAAGCGGTGCCTTGCTCCAACACCGAATGAAAATTCCGAACTTGTGGGGTGGAAGCACGATGGAAAGTCAATATTTGTTGTTGATCAAGAGGGAATCAGCGATCAAATTTACGAACTGGGCTTAGAGGGAGAAAAAACAACAAAACTTACCCAAGGGGAACAGTCTTTTCAGACTGTACAGCTTAACTCGGCTGGAGATGCCATCGTCTATTCAAGTCAGAATCTTCAAATGCCAGTTGAGGGATATGTCACACCGGTAGATCGTTTCCTTCCTGAAAAAATAACGTCCCTTTCAAAACCTAACCTCCCAAGCCATCTTTCTATTGAAAAGGTTAAATGGAAATCGAAAGACAAAAAGTTTGATTTAGAAGGACTTGTGATTTACCCAAGCTCCACTCAAGAAAAAACTCTCTTTCCTCTTATGATTCTTCTTAAGAATTATTCTTCCCAATCAACTTTAGATTACCTTGGAAAGCTAGGTTCTATTCCTCTTTCGCCCCTGCGTTTACTAAAAAAAGGATATGCATTGTTTATCCCTACACGGCGAGGGGAAAATGGTTATGGAGTTCAGTTTCGTCAAGCTCTTTATAAGGAGTTAGGTAAAGGAGATTTTGAAGATATCATGGGCGGAATAGAGGCTGTGATTGAAGAAAAAAAAGTAGATCCAACCAACTTGGCTCTTTGGGGATGGGGGTATGGAGGCTATCTCTCGGCTTGGACTCTCACTCAAACAGCTCGCTTTAAAACCATCATTGTTGGGCAAGGAATAGCTAATCTTATCTCTCAGGTCGGTACAACCACAAAACCCGAGTTTCTGGAAGCTGTTATGGGGGGACCTTTTTGGAAGGACTTTAAGTTATGGGATGAAAGGTCTCCCATTTCTTATGTTAAGAATATGAATACCCCCACGTTTCTTCAATATGTAGATCCAGGTGAAGTTATTCACAAATCTCAAGGGGAAGAACTTTACTTTCCTCTGAGCACACGTGGGATAGCAACTACAATAAGTACAGTAACTCCTGCTGAAAAACCTTTGAAACTCTCAGAAATATTGATTTCCGAGGAAGAACCCGAGCGAATACCAATGTTTGACTCAAAAGCTTCATTTGCAAGCTCACCGAGAGCTACTGAAATATGTAGATACTTAGAAGATGGAGATAACGTTAATGATCCACATCTGGTCTTATTAAGCATTCAAGATCTCGAGACATGGCTAGAGGAATACTTCAAAATAGATTCAAACGTAAAAACAGAAAAATAGGAAAGCTCTCATGGCTATCAAAAGAACTTGGAAATTAAGGGGACACGCATTCCTTTTGCAGCTCTTCTTCTGTTTTGTATATTCTCCTTGTGTTGCCGAAAAAGAAAATGCCACTGCTCCCTTGAAGCCCCTCTGGACACCGGAAGATTGCGTGACTCTTCCTGAAGAAACAGTAAAGGACATTTCTTCTGATGGAAAGTATACCCTCATAAGGGTCGATCATACTTCTCTCGAAAATGATAAAGCCAAAGAATATTCAACATGTGTGTTAGTAAATAATGAGACTTTGAAAGAGGAAAGAATAATTGGAGAGTTCAATTATTCCTGTATCCAGCCTCAATTTATTGGAAAGGGTCAATTTTTCTCATACATTACGATAGATACTCATGGAGGAGAAAGAACATCTACTCTCTTTGTGCAAGAGATCTCCTCTAAAAAACAAACGAAAGTACAAGAGCTCAGCAATGATCTCCAGAACTATATTTTTGCACCCGATGGAAAGAGTTTTGCCTTTTTAACTTATCTTTATGTCAAACAAAGTGACAGCACTAAAACAGTTCTGGGTTTTCAAAAAGTAAATAAGGATTTCCAGCCCATAGGTTCTGCCTTGTATAAATCTGAATTTGATTTGTATAGCCCCTTTGATTCTTCCTTTTATCGATGGTCTCCGGATAGTCAGAAAGTTGCTTTTGTTGCAACAACATTATTTTGGAGGAGTGATCCCAAAGCCACGGTTTACATTCTAGATATTGGAAAAGATAAACTCACAGAAATCGATGACGTTATTGGAGATATGGGAGATCTAGCTTTTTCACCTGACAGTCAAAAGTTAGCCTTTATAAAGGGAGATGGCTATGGAAAACAGAAGACTCCTCTTAAACCCTTCAAAGAGCTAGAGCCTGATACGATTCAAGTCGTTGACTTAAAAACAGAGAATGTGATGAGCATAGATGCCGTAGATATAGAGCATATAGCTGGCTGGACAGAAAACAACAAGGCCCTCATTGTCACTAAGCAAGTGGGAACAAAACTACAACTCTATTCTCTTGATATAGAGACAAAAAAATTAACCTTAATGGAGGTTCCTGACGTAACTTATATTACCAACGCTATCCTTTCTTCCAATAGTAAATATATAGGCTTTTCCGGAGAGAATCTTCATCAACCTTCGGCAAGTTATGTTTCTAACCTGGATTCATTTTTTCCTAAGAAGGTAAGCACTGTTAACGAAAAGATAAATTTAACAGCCCTTAAGGCTACTCCTATTACCTGGAAATCCTATGATGGCCTTGAGATTGAAGGGATCCTTACCTACCCACAAGATTATAAACCAGGTCAAAAAGTTCCTTTATTGGTGTCGATACAAGGAGGTCCTGGAGGGGTAGAATCACAACAATTTATTGGTAAAAAGCTATTTGAACCCTTTTCTCCCGCCGTTTTTGCATCTCAAGGGGTTGCGACCTTGGTAGTGAACTACAGAGGATGCCGCGGATATGGGCAAAAATTTCAGGACAGTGATTATAAAGATTTAGGTGGAGGTGATTATAAAGATATCATGACGGGTATCGACTATCTTGTTGACCAAGGAATTGCCGACCCTGATCAGCTCTTCATCAGAGGACCTAGCTATGGAGGTTTTTTAACAGCGTGGGCGATTGGCCATACGAATCGTTTTAAAGCCGCAATTGTTGAAGCAGGAACGGTAGATTGGATCTCTGATAGTGCGACAACAGATGCTCCCGTTCCTATGTCAATTCTGTTTGGAGGGGCCTATTGGGAAAATTATGAACTCTGGCGAGAAACTTCTCCTATAAGATACGTAAGTCGCATAGAAACGCCCACTCTTATTATACAGGGGAAAAAGGATAAACGTGTTTCCACAACTCAGTCACTACAGCTTTATAGCGCCCTTAAAGCAAGAAACATTCCTACCCGTTTAGTTTATTATGATGGACAGGGGCATAGTTTTTCTTCTCCCGTGGCACTCCGAGATGGGATGAATGAGACGTTAACATGGATGAAGACTTATGGGGGGAAGAAAGAAGCCATAAAAGAAAAACAGGTGAGGTAACAGTGTCCCAAAATCTTATCAAGAAACAGCCTCTCAATTTATTCTTGCTCTTCATTTTAGGAAGTTTTTCACCTGAAAAATGTGAGGCTGAGCCTCGTAAGGCTGATCCTCCTCAAAAGCCTCTGTGGACGCCTGAAGATTGTGTGACTCTTCCCGTCGAAACAGTAGAGGATATTTCTTCCGATGGAAAGTATAGCCTTTTAAAGGTCTATTATACGACTCTCAAAAAAGACAAAGCCGAAGAATATTCAACGTGTGTGTTAGTCAATAATGAGACTTTAAAAAAAGAAATCATAATTGGAGAGTTCAATCATTCCTGTAACCAACCTCAATTTATTGGAAAGGGGCAATTTTTCTCATACATTATGAACGATACTTATGGAGAAAAAGAAACATCAGCCCTCTTTGCTCAAGAGATCTCCTCTAAAAAACAAACAAAAATACAAGATCTGAGTAACGATCTCCAAAACTATATTTTTGCACCGAATGGAAAGAGCTTTGCTTTTTTAAACAAAAGCGGCTCAAAAAAAGAGGGGACTGTCAAATCAATTCTGGGTTTTCAGAAAGTAAGTCAGAATTTTCAGCCTATCGATCCTCCCCTCTACAAATCTGAATTTAATTTGTATGGTCCCTTTGATCCTTCTTCTTATCGATGGTCTCCTGATAGTCAGAAAATTGCTTTTGTGGGAATGATTCCTATTTGGAAAAGTGGGACTAAGGCGACTCTTTATCTTCTCGATTTAGAAAAAGATAAACTCACAGAAATTGATGAACTTGTTGGATTTCTTGGAGATCTAAGCTTTTCACCCAATGGCCAAAAATTAGCCTTTATAAAGGGAGATGACCGTGGAATACAGGAGACTCCTCTTAAATTCGTCAAAGATCAAAAATTCACAATTCAAGTGGTTGATTTGAGTACAGGCAAAACGGTGAGTATAGATGCCGTAGATATATGGCATATAGTAGGTTGGACAGAAAACAATAAAGCCCTTATCGTCACCAAGCAAATTGGAACAAAGCAGCAACTTTTTTCCCTTGATATTGAAACAAAAAAACTAACCTTAATGGAGGTTCCCGACATCGATTGTACTTATGGTCCTGTTTGTTCTTCTAATGGTAAATATATAAGTTTTTTGGGAGAGAATCTTCATCACCCTTCGGCAATTTACGTTTCCAAAACGGATTTATTTTCTCCTAAGAAGATTAGTGCTCTTAATGAAAAAATCAATTTAACAGCCATTAAAGTAACTTCCATTACCTGGAAATCCTATGATGGACTCGAAATTGAAGGGATCCTCACCCATCCACAAGGCTATACAGAAGGTCAAAAAGTTCCCCTCATTGTATCGATACATGGAGGCCCTGGAGGGGTAGAATCTCAGTATTTTATTGGCAAAAATATGTTTGGGTCTTTTTCTCCTGCCGTTTTTGCATCTCAAGGATATGCTACCTTGGTAGTGAACTATAGGGGAAGTATTGGATATGGAATAAAATTTCAGGAAATTGATTACAAAGATTTAGGTGGGGGAGATTATCAGGATGTCATGACGGGAGTAGACTACCTTGTTAACAAAGGAATTGCTGACCCAAATCAGCTCTTCGTTAGAGGACATAGTTATGGAGGGTTTTTGACAGCATGGACCATTGGTCATACGAATCGTTTTAAAGCGGCGGTTGTCGAGTCAGGAATTACAGATTGGATCTCTGATATTGCGACAACAGACGCTCCTGTTACAATGGAAGGGTATTTTGGGGGAGCCTATTGGGATGATTATGAACTCTGGAGAAAAACTTCTCCCATAAGATATGTAAGTCGCATGGAAACCCCTACACTTATCTTGCAAGGAGGAAGTGATAAGCGAGTTCCTACAGGTCAATCGATGCAGCTTTATAACGCCCTTGAAGCAAGAAACATCCCCACCCGTTTAGTTTACTATGATGGACAGGGGCATGGCCTTGACTCTCCCATAGCAACTCGAGATGCAATGAACGAAATGCTAACCTGGATGAAGGCTTATGGGGGAAAGAAAGAACCTATGAAAGAGAAAAAGGTAAAGTAGTCATGTCCCAAAATTTTATCAAGAAACAATCTCTCAACTTATTCTTGGTCCTCATTTTAGGAAGTTTTTCACCTGAAAAGTGTAAGGCTGATCCTCTTCAAAAACCATTGTGGACAGTGGAAGATTGTGTGACTCTCCCCGGAGAAGTGGTAGAGGACATTTCTTCTGATGGAAAGTATACCCTTTTAAGCACCTCTTATACGACTCTTAAACGAGATAAAGCTGAAGAATATTCAACGTGCGTGTTAGTGAACAATGAGACTTTAGAAAAAGAAATAATAATTGGAGAGTTCAATCATTCCTGTGTCCAAGCACAATTTATTGGAAAGGGTGAGTTTTTCTCATACATTATGAATGATACTCAGGGAGAAGAAGAAACATCAGCCTTCTTTGTTCAAGAGATCTCCTCTAAAAAGCAAACGAAAATACAAGATCTAAGCGATGGTTTCCAAGAGTATACTTTTGCACCGGATGGAAAGAGCTTTGCTTTTTTAAACCAGAGTGGTTCCAAAAAAGAGGGAACTGTCAAAACAATTCTGGGTTTTCAGAAAGTAGATAAGAATTTTCAGCCTGTCGGGCCTGCTCTATTCAAATCTGAGGTTAACTTATATAACCCCTTTGATTCTTCTTCTTATCGATGGTCTCCTGATAGTCAGAAAGTTGCTTTTGTTGGAATAGCTCCTATTTGGAAAAGTGGTACTAAGGCTACCCTTTATCTCCTAGATTTAGAAAAAGATAAACTTACAGAAGTCGATGAAGTCATTGGATTTCTTGGAGATCTAAGTTTTTCACCCAATGGCCAAAAATTAGCCTTTATAAGGGCAGATGGGTTTGGAACACAGGAGACTCCTCTTAAATCCTTCAAAGACCAAGAACCTCCTACAATTCAAATTGTTGACTTAAATACAGGTAAGACGGTGAGTATAGATGCCGTAGATATATGGCATATAGCTGGTTGGACAGAAAATAATAAAGCCCTTATCATCACTAAGCAAGTTAGAACAAAGCAGCAAGTTTTTTCCCTTGATATTGAAACAAAAAAACTCACCTTAATGGAAGTTCCTGATCTTGCTTGTGTTTATACTCCTACTTTCTCTTCTAACTCTAAATATATAGCTTTTTCTGGGGAGGATCTTCATCTACTCTCAGCAAGTTATATCTCAAACATGGATTCATTCTCTCCTAAAAGGATAAGTGCTCTTAATGAAAAAATAAATTTGACACCTCTTAAAGCAACTCCTATTACCTGGAAATCCTATGATGGACTAGAGATTGAAGGAATCCTTACCACCCCACAAGGCTATACAGAAGGTCAAAAAGTTCCCTTAGTTGTGTCAATACACGGAGGTCCTGCAGGGGTAGAGTCACAGCGATTTATTGGCAAAACCTCCTTTGGAGCATTTTCTCCCGCCGTCTTTGCCTCTCAAGGATATGCGGTCTTGTTTGTGAACTACAGAGGAAACCTCGGATATGGGGAAAAATTTCAGGATATTGATTATAAAGACTTAGGAGGAGGAGATTATCAAGACGTCATGACGGGAGTAGATCACCTGGTTAACAAAGGAATTGCTGATCCGGATCAACTCTTTCTCAGAGGACATAGCTATGGAGGGTTTCTGACAGCATGGGCGATTGGTCATACGAATCGTTTTAAAGCCGCAGTTGTTGATGCAGGAACGGTAGATTGGATCTCTGATATTGCTCTAAAAGATGTGTCGACCCCGTGGGAAGCTTTACTTGGAGGGGCATACTGGGATGATTATGAATTCTGGAGAAAAGCCTCTCCCATAAGATATACGGCTAATATAAAAACCCCTACACTTATCTTGCAAGGAGAGAATGATAAACGAATTCCTACAAATCAATCTATGCAGCTTTATAGCGCCCTAAAATCAAGAAAGATTCCGACTCGTTTAGTTTACTATAAAGGGGAAGGGCATGGACTTCACTCTCCCATAGCACTCAGAGATGCTATGAATGAGATGCTCACATGGATAAAGACTTATGGTGGTAAAAAAGAAGCTGAGAAAGAGAAACAGAGAGAATAAGTAAGATGTCCACAAATTTTATTTTTATAGATAAGTTTAACATATCTTTTTTTATGTAAAATATTGTAATGCCCCCCTAAAAGTAGAGTGTGCCATAGCGAAGCAATAGGAGGTTAAAGATGATGTAACTGAGATATTGAACTAAGGTTTACAAAAAACTTTGAGCCTAATCAAAAATAAATTTGGACTCTTTTCTCTTAATTTAGCTCTTCTACATAGAAGTGCCGCTTATATAATTA
>JAKFXB010000100.1 GCA_021731585.1 Alphaproteobacteria bacterium | reverse complement strand
ATCACCCGATCGGCTTGAAGTCAATACGCTTTACCCAATGGTGGATGAAACGGGAACACTTCGAACCCTCAGCTTCGTTGAAAAGTATGGATCATTGCGTTATCACTTTGAAAGAACAGTTGAGTATCCTACCATTGCGGTTCCCATGAAGATCTTAGAGAGAGATCCTGTTTTGTGGGAAAGAGATTTTTGTTGCATGTTAATTTTCCTTTCTATTGATTGACACCAATAGAAAATACATAAAAATAGTTAATTTATTATTAAAATTTTCCTCTTATTTTAAATGGTCTAATGCTTAAAAAGCACTTATACCCGTTTGAGCTCTCCCCAAAATCAAGGTATGAATATCATGGGTGCCTTCGTAAGTGTTGACGGATTCAAGGTTCATGACATGGCGAATAATGCTATATTCATCACTTATCCCATTGGCACCCAGCATATCCCTGGCCTTACGAGCAATATCAAGGGCTAGCCGCGCATTATTGCGCTTTAGAAGGGAAATCAATTCAGGAGGACAGCGCTCTTCATCCTTGAGGCGCCCCATACGCAAGACGCCTTGGAGCCCCAGGGCAATATCTGTTTGCATGTCCACAAGCTTGGTTTGAATTAATTGGTTAGCTGCAAGAAACTTGCCAAATTGCTGACGTTCTAAAACGTAACTTCGCGCAAAATGCCAACAGAACTCGGCCGCCCCAAGAGCTCCCCAAGCAATGCCATAGCGGGCATTATTGAGACCGCTCATAACTGCCTTTAAACCAAGTGCCTTTGGCAATAAATTTTCTTGAGGCACGAAAACATCGTTCATGACAATCTCCCCTGTAGGAGAGGCTCTAAGACTGAATTTACCCTCGATCTTAGGCGCTGAGAGTCCTTCCATTCCCTTTTCAAGGATAAAAGCCTTAATCTCGGTCCCTTCTTTAGCCCACACAATAAAAACGTCCGCAATAGGACTATGGGTGATCCAGGTCTTCGTACCATTCAGGATCAACCCTTCTCCCGTAGCTTTGGCATGGGTTTCCATACCTGCCGGGTCAGAGCCATGGTTAGGTTCGGTAAGACCAAAGCAGCCAATCCATTCTCCCTTAGCAAGACGCGGGATATATTTTTGTTTTTGAACCTCATCTCCCAACTGAAAAATGGCATTCATGACAAGGGACGATTGAACGCTGAGAAGGGACCGGTAACTGGAATCAACACGCTCTAACTCGCGCGCCACAAGGCCATAGGCTGTGTAAGAGCTTCCAGCACAGCCATACCCTTGAAGTGTCATCCCTAAAAAACCAAGGGCTCCCAATTCCTTAAAAATGGCTAAGTCATAGGTCTCATGGCGGTTGGCCTCCAAAATGCGTGGCATTAACTTATCTTGTGCATAGCGGCGTGCCGTCTCCCGAATAAGTTTTTCCTCTTCACTCAGCTGCATTTCAAAAAGGAAAGGGTCGTCCCACTGGAATTGACTCATTTCTCCTCCATGTCAAAGTGAATGCCTTGAGCCAGAGGAAGCTCTTTGGAATAGTTAATGGTGTTGGTGGCACGCCGCATATAATTTTTCCAAACATCGCTGCCTGATTCGCGGCCACTGCCCGTTTCCTTTTCTCCCCCAAATGCCCCTCCAATTTCGGCGCCACTAGGTCCTATATTCACATTGGCAATACCACAGTCACTGCCCCGAGCTGAAAGGAAAGTCTCTGCTTCACGGATATCATTGGTAAAAATGCAAGAGGATAGACCTTGGGGAACATCGTTCTGCATCTTTAAGGCATCTTCGAAATCCTCATAAGGAATGACATAGAGGATGGGCGCAAAGGTTTCTTTGCGCACAATTTCTGTTTGCGTTTTCATAGTCACAAGAGCCGGTCGCACATAATAGGCCTTTGGATATTTTTCTTCTAAGATTCGCTCTCCCCCTTGAACATGGCCACCCTGAGAACCTGCTTCTTTCAAAGCTACTTGCATTTCATCAAAACTCCGCTGATCAATAAGAGGTCCCATAAGGGTTTTTACTTCCATGGGATTCCCCACGGGGACGTGCTTATAAATTTGCGAGAGTCTCTTAAGCACTTGATCATAAAGAGATTTATGAACAATAAGGCGCCGTAAAGTGGTACACCTTTGACCTGTCGTTCCAAGAGCCGAGAATGCTATAGCCCGAATGGCGAGCTCTAGATCGGCGGAGGGGGTGAGAATCATGGCATTATTACCGCTGAGCTCAAGGAGAGATTTTCCCAAGCGAGCCGCAACACTTTGCGCAACGGCCTTCCCCATGGATACACTCCCCGTCGCTGAGACAAGAGAGATTTTTGGACTTTCAACAAGGGGCTTTCCCAAATCACTGTCTCCAACAACTAAGAGAAGAAGATCAAGGGAGGCATTAAACTTTTTCAAAGCTTTTTCAAATAAGCTTAAAGTCGCAAGGGCTGTCAAAGGCGTTTTTTCCGAGGGTTTCCAAATCACAGAATCGCCACACACAATGGCGAGAGCAAAGTTCCAACACCACACGGCCACAGGAAAGTTAAAAGGCGAGATCACAAGGACTGGCCCCAGAGGATGCCATGTCTCCATCATGCGGTGACCAGGCCTTTCAGAGGCAATGGTTAGGCCATAAAGCTGGCGGGAAAGGCCCACAGCAAAGTCACAGATATCGATCATCTCTTGAACTTCCCCAAGACCTTCCTGGAGAATTTTTCCGCACTCTAGAGTCACAAGCGCTCCAAGGTCTTCCTTGTGAGCCCTGAGCTCTTCCCCAAAAAGACGGATCAGCTCTCCCCGTTTGGGAGCGGGGACAAGGCGCCACTTTTTAAAGGCATGCTCTGCTTTTTCAATGATCTGTGCCAGTTCCTGAGGGGATGTTTCTTGAACACGGCTAAGCTCACTCCCATCAATGGGCGAGACAACTCGAAGGGTGCCGCCACCGGAATGCAGTTTAAAACGTTGTAAAACTTCCTGTGGATCCATGATTTTTTCTCCCTCTTTCTTAGTATGCCAGAAGGGAAGGAAAAATCAAAACGTTAGTGAAGAGCTGCGTTTTCGTAAGGACTATCTAAAGAAAAGGCTGGGATTAAAACGTCAATATCTTTTCCCGATTTTGTTTTCATGTGATAGACCCCTTCCATCATACCAGAAGGTGTTGTTAAGGGAGCACCGCTTGTATAATGATAGGTTGTCCCAGGAGCAATCCAAGGTTTTTCTCCTACAACTCCTTCACCATTGATTTCAGTTGTGACACCGTTCCCATCCGTAATCCACCAGGTGCGAGCTAAAAGTTGAACCGTCTCCACCCCTTGGTTTTCAATCCAAATTTGATAAGCCCATACATAATGGTTATCAAAAGATAAGGATTGATCCTCCAAGAAAACAGGCTCAACGGTGATACAGATATGATGGGTCGTCTTCGTGTACATAAGCGTCCTTTTATGACTTTAATTTAATATAATCCACCTGTACCCGTCACAGCAGAAGGTTGTTGAGACCGTATGTCTTGAACAGGTATACCTTCATAGGGTCGATGGAAAAGAGAAGGTTCAGAAAAAGCCTCCCTATTGGATTCTTGAGATTCATATCTCTCCTCAAAAGAATATGAGGAGGCTACAAGACCTTGTTTATCTTTCAAAGTTTCATAAATGATACCAGGACCTCCACCTTGAGCAGGCTGACCGGTCATTTCTCTCATCCGGACAAGTTTCATCCCTGAAGGCATTTTAAAGGGTTTATTAGGCACATCTTTAAGAGCCTTCTCGAAGAAATCAATAGTCGTCGGAAGGGCCACTCGAGACCCTCCCTCCATATGTCCTAAAGGACGGGGGCTATCACAACCAATATAAGTTCCCACCACAAGGTCAGGGGTATACCCAAAGGTCCAGGCATCTTTTTCTCCATTGGTGGTTCCGGTTTTATATGCCACGATTCTTTTCAAGACCTGAGCTCGTCGCGCAGATCCCGCTCTGACTGACCCTTCACACATAGAAGTGACTTGATAAATACTGCGTGGATCAGCCAGCTGTTCTCGATGATCAATAATAAGAGGGGGTTGTTGGTTTTTCCAAAGAACATCTTTACAATTTTGACAAGTGCGCGCATCAGCCGTGAAAAGTGTCTTTCCATAACGATCTTGAATTCGATCAATCAGAGTCGGTGTAAGACGCTTTCCTCCATTGGCTAACATAGCATAGGCTGTGGCCATTCGCATAAGAGTCGTCTCGCCTGCCCCTAAAGCCATGGCCAGCTGCATGGGGACATGATCCATGATCCCAAATTTTTCTATCATCTTAGCAACCGGCTTCATACCTACATACTCATGAACCAAACGAATCGTCATCATATTTAATGATTTTTGAAGACCAATCCGCAAAGGAACCCGTCCATAATAATTGGAAGTCACGTTTTTAGGAGCGTAAATCCCCAAGCCATAGCCCATGGCAATAGAAATAGGAGAGTCGGACACAATTGTTGCGGGCGAAAATCCTCTCTCCATAGCTGCTAAGTAGACGAACGGCTTTATAGAGGAGCCGGGCTGCCGTAACGCTTGAGAGACACGGTTAAATTGGCTGGCTTCAAAACTAAAACCTCCCGACATGGCCAAAACACGCCCTGTGTGGGGGTCCATCGCGATAAAGGCGCCACTCACGGCAGGAATTTGCTGGAGGCTATAAACATTCTTATTGCCAGCCACAGCTTCCACCAAAATTACATCCCCCTCGCTGAGAACTTCCTTCGGATGGCTAATGGGAGGGCCGACAAAAACTTCAGATGCGCGTGCTGCTTCTGTCGTGATCGGGACATGCTGCCTTGCCCAGGAAAGTTCAGAAAGAGGAAGAGTTCCCTCTTCTCCTGATTTCAGACCAATAGTAGCCGCTTTATCGGTTACTTTTAATACAAGAGCCAATTCCCACGGTTCAACTCCAGGAGGTATTGGAATTTCTTTGAGTTTTTCAAGCCAGGTTTCTTTGGTAATATCCTTCCCCTCAATATGGAGATAAGGGCCTCGCCATCCATGACGTCGATCATAGGTAATGAGTCCTTTTCGCAAGGCCCAATCCGCAATTTTTTGAAGGCGGGGATCAACGGTCGTCCGGATAGTAAGACCACCCTGATAAAGAGTTGATTCACCGTACTTAGCAATTAGCTGACGGCGCACTTCTTCAGCAAAATAGTCAGCTTTAATGACCCGTGCCGGATCTCTTTTTTTAAGCTCAATAGGTGTATTTTTAGCTTCTAAGGCTTCCTCTCGTGTGATCACACGCTCTTCATACATGCGTGTAATAACCCAATCCCTGCGGGCTTTAGCAGCTTCATAGTTATGTTTAGGATTATACTTACTAGGCGCCTTGGGAAGGGCTGCCAAAAAGGCGGCTTCAGCAATACTCAGTTCATCCAAGGATTTATTGAAATAATTCAAGGCTGCTGCGGCAACGCCATAGGAGCCGGACCCTAGAAAAATTTCATTCAAATAAATTTCAAGAATGCGATTTTTGCTCAAAGCTGTTTCAATACGAAACGCAAGAATCGCTTCTTTTATCTTCCGCTCATAAGAAGCTTCTGTGGATATACTCGACAAAAGTAAATTTTTGGCGACTTGCTGAGTAATGGTTGAAGCGCCCTTGGGCCGTTTCTTTGTTCCCATGTGACTTAAATTAATGATAGCAGCGCGCATGATTCCAAAGAAATCCAGCCCAGAATGTTCAAAAAAATTCTTATCTTCAGCAGCCAAAAAAGTTTGAATAACACGCTTTGGAATGGCTTCAATGGGAACAAACACGCGTTTTTGAGTCGCATACTCAGCAAAAAGGCGGCCATCACTAGCATAAAAACGGCTGACAACAGGAGGTTCATATTGGGCTAATTGTTCATAATCAGGCAGACCCCGCCCAAAATAATAAAGAATAGAAAGCACCCCTAACGCTCCCGTTACGGCGAAGATAAAAGTTAAAGTAAGGGCCCAGCTTAAAAAACGCAGCATTGCAATAATATATGTCATTTAAAGTATCTGCACTTTGCCTAGAGATCAGGGGCGGGTCAACAGAAATTTATACTCATCGTACTAGAAGTCCCTATGATGCATTGTTAACAGAGTGTGATTCTCCATTTAAGATTTTGAGGCTTAACTTTCAGAAAAATTAAATGGAGAACACACAATGACTAACACGAAAGATTATACTGGGAAAATAGTATCTATGGGAATAGATGTACACAAAAAAATATATTGTTGTGTAAGTATATGTGAGGGTGAAGTTGTCAAACGAGATACGATGCCCGCTAACGCAGAATTTAGATCTGACTTGGTCTCATGCGGAGATTCGGCGGCATCTCAATGACTTTTTATTCCGTAAAAATGAGGAAGTAAATGCCCTTGTCAGTACCCTTTCTGGGGGAGAAAAGGCACGCCTCTCCCTGGTACAAATTGCAGCCAAAACGCCGAAATTGTTGATTTTGGATGAGATCACTAATAGCTTGGATCTTGAAACGCGAGATCATGTGATTCAAGTCTTAAAAAACTATCCTGGAGTCATGGTCGTCATCTCCCATGATGAGGATTTCTTGAAGGCCATTCACGTCAGTGTGTTTTATGGTATAGAGAATAAAATTTTGAATATGAGATTAGCGTAATGATGAACCATAAAAACAACATTCATGTCCTCTCTCGAGCGGTTATTTTGGACCAAGATCATATTTTGCTTTGCAAAACCTGTGACCTTCCTATGAGTTTCTATTTTCTTCCCGGGGGGCATATTGAACACGGAGAAAGCGCTGAAACGGCAGTGCTTCGAGAACTTCTTGAAGAAAGTGGAGCTCAGTGCAGGATTAAAAGATTTCTGGGGTGCCTTGAACATAGCTTTGAACCTGGCCATAGCAGCATATGCCATAACCATGAATACAATTTCTTTTTTGAAGCTGAATCGGATCTTTTGAAAATTCAAATTCCCTTAGTTCGTATGGAGGACCATATTGAGCTTATATGGATTCCTTTGCACGAAATTGATTCCATTGATTTTCGTCCAGAACCCTTAAAAAATCTCCTCCCAGAGTGGCTAAAATCGCCTAAAAACAATGCATTTCAAAGTATGATGGGAGATTAAGCGTGCACACCATTCAAATCTTAAGAAGAAAACAATAATGTCTAACACTGATAAAGTTCATATTGATGTCACACTCGTACACCATCTGATTGCCAAGCAATTTCCACAATGGGCGGATCTTCCAATTAAACCTGTTGCTGTTGGAGGGTGGGATAACCGGACTTTCCATTTAGGCGAGCAGATGCTTGTTCGTATGCCAAGTGCTGAAGAGTACGCAATGAAGGTGGAAAAGGAACAACTGTGGTTGCCGAAACTGGCGCCACACTTGCCACTTCCCATTCCCACGCCCTTAGCAATGGGAGAACCGGGTGAGGGTTATCCCTGGCAGTGGTCCGTTTACCGCTGGATTGAGGGAGAAACTGCTGCGTCTACTCACATAACCGATCTGAATGATTTCGCAACCCATCTTGCAAATTTTCTCATCGCTCTACAACGCATAGATACGACAGATGGTCCTTTGCCCAGACTAGGTAACTTTTCCTATATAGGGGGGCTTGCCGTATATGATAATGAAATACGGCAGGCAATTGCCATCCTGAAGAACAAAATCGATTCTACTGCTGCAATCCAAATTTGGGAAAGAGCACTTGAGACAACTTGGCAAAGAGCCCCAGTATGGGTCCATGGAGACATCAGCGCTGGAAACTTACTCGTCCGAAAAGGAAAGTTGAGTGCTGTCATCGATTTTGGTGGGTTAGCAATTGGTGATCCTGCTTGCGATCTCGTTATCGCTTGGAAATTTTTCCAAGGAAAAAGTAGAGAAACCTTTCGTAAGATGCTTCCTTTAGATGTTGGGACATGGGACCGGGCTCGTGGCTGGGCCTTATGGAAGGCCTTGATCGTTGAGGCTGGGCTTACAGACACAAACGCTGTCGAAATAGTACAAAGTTGGCGCACACTTGAAGAAGTGCTTACCGATTATAAGCGTGAGCTTGATTTATCCTAAAGGGACATCTACGATTCTTTATCGTTTATGGATACTGAAGGGGATAGAGCCATGTTATGTGCATTTGATTTTGATGGAACGCTTGCTGATAGTAAACCAGCTTACTATAAAACCGTTCTTCGGTATGCTGCGCAAAATAAATTTCCTATGCCTTCTCAACAAGAAATGCATATGGCATTTGGAAACCCAAATCCTCCGCTTTTTAAAGGGTGGGGAGACCCTGTCGAATTCCTCCAGCATTTGGATAACATTTTCCTTTTAGTCGATGATGTGTTGTGCGAAGACCCAACGTGTATGCCGTTATTCCCGGGAGTCTTGAAACTTTTGGAAGAGCTCAAGAATGATAACATGGTGCTCTCTATTGTGACTTCGCGGAATTTAAAGCCCCTTCTCACTGTAATGGATGCGCATAAAATAACGCCCTTTTTTAAGACCATACGTTCAGCTCAAGATATGATCGATCGTGGATATCGAGGGAAGCCACATCCTGATAAACTTAACTGCATTTTACGGGAATTTAATTACCCTTGTGAAAAGGCAGTGATGGTGGGTGATACTTTTATGGATATAAAGATGGCTAAGAATGCAGGTGTTAAAGTAGTTGGTGTCTCGTGGGGC
>JAKFXB010000076.1 GCA_021731585.1 Alphaproteobacteria bacterium | reverse complement strand
TTGGGGGTTACAGGCTCCTAAAATAAGATAAGGTGGCATCTCCTGATTAAGCTTCTTTTTCAGAGTAGCGGCTACATCTATTTCTGTTATTGTGCCAAATCCTTCCTTTTCAAGTTCCTTTTTCACTTTCTCAATAGCAACGTCGAAAGGATAAGAAACTATTTTACCAAAACCGTATTTGCTTTTCATTTTTTATCTCCATCTTATTCATTTTTAAACTTTGCTAACTCTTCAACTCTGGCAGTTGAATTACAGCATCGTATTTTACCATTATGTTATAATTGAAGAGGTTAAGATTTGATTAATGAAACGATAAAAGGTGAAAAAATTAGTCCACAGTACGATGCACCTAATAGGAATCGCAGCAAGAAATGAAGCCGTATTTTTGACATACCGCGTGGCGATTCCTTGCCAGCGCTTGAGGTGTAGAAAAGCGTTTTTAACAAGATGGTATATCTTGTACAGAGTCCTTGTCATATTCCCGTTGGACTTTACGATTTTTCTTTGGAGGAATGACAACGCTCATTCCCTGTGTCATAGCCTGATCTATTATGGCATTGCTGCCGTAGCCACGATTAGCTAGTAAGTGTTCGGCAGTGAGACGTTCTATTGAGGAATTTAGCCTGTCAGCCGCCAGGGTAATTGAACCACTTAGACACCCCCTCCGTCAAGCTAATTGAACCTCTTCGGCTGAAAACTACGTGATGATTGCCCATTCTATGCTGCTTTGAATCGGTGCGCTAAATCATGATGACAGATTTTAAATTTGCTCGATTCTAAATTACGTTGATATGATAAATTTAATTAAACAAGAGCTGATTGTTACCTATCAAGCATCTGACATTTATGATATCCATAAGCCTTAAACTCTTTAAGTATGGAGTCTCAAATCAAAAACGGTTCTTATACGAGCAAACAACTTAATTTATTGCAACCTCATGTGACATCTAAAGATTGGGTGATTATCAGTCTTTCAGGCTTATTAGCTTTAGGTACTGAAATTATTGCTTTTATAACACGTCTTGAAAATTCTCCGTTAATTATCATTTTAGCATTGGCATCTATGCTCATAGGTGGGCGTGAGACTTTTGTCAAAGGGTTACGCGCTATCCGATATTTTACGTTAAATATTAATTTTTTGATGACAATTGCTGTTCTCGGAGCTGTCATTATTGGTGAATGGCCAGAAGCAGCTGTGGTTACATTTCTTTTCGGGCTCGCTGAAACAATTGAGAGTTATTCCTTAGATAAGGCCCGTCAGGCCATTCAGCGTTTGATAGAGGTTTCACCTAGTATTGCTACTGTGCAAATCGAAAAGGGCAACTGGCAAATTAAATCTGTTCAAGAAATTCAAATTAATGACATTGTGTGGGTCAAACCTGGTGAGCGTATTCCCTTAGATGGAGTTGTCCTTAAAGGTCGCACGAGTGTTAATCAAGCGCCGATAACCGGGGAATCAATTCCAGTTGAAAAAAATGTAGGAGATGCAGTATTTGCAGGTTCCATTAATGAGTGCGGGTCATTTGAATTTAAGGTTACAAGTGAAACCAATGACACATTGCTCGCTAAAATTATTCGTGCAGTTCAACAAGCGCAAAGTGAACGAGCACCAACACAACGGTTTGTTGATCAATTTGCAAAATATTATACACCAATAATGGTTATTATCGCGGTTTTAATTGCTTTTTTACCCACCTTTCTATGGCAAGATCCCTTTTACCCATGGTTTTATAAAGCCTTGGTACTATTGGTCATTGCGTGCCCTTGTGCTTTAGTTATCTCCACACCTGTTACGGTTGTTAGTGGTCTAGCTGCTGCAGCTAAACATGGTATTTATAATTAAAGGTGGGACTTATCTTGAACAAGGAAGCCATTTAAAAGCTATTGCCTTCGATAAAACAGGAACCCTTACCCAAGGAAAACCTAAAGTCACGGATATTATTAGTGTTACGAAAATCTCTGAGTATGATATTTTACGACTGGCAGCTAGTTTAGAAACCAACTCAGAACACCCTATTGCTAGTGCTATCCTAGAACATTGGCAAACTTCAAACCCATCTAATGGCTTATTAACCATCGATGAATATGAAACTGTTCCTGGACGCGGCTTAATTGGTGTTATTGATGGTCAACGTTATTTTCTAGGCAATCATCGTTTTGCTGAAGAAAAAAATGTGTGCAGTAAGCATGTTGAATCCATTTTACACAAACTGGAACAGCAGGGAAAAACTACCCTTGTACTTGGAACACAGCAGGAGGTATTAGCGATTCTCGCCGTTGCAGATACTTTGCGCAAAACAAGTTATCTGGCAATCCAAGGCCTTCACAAACTTGGGATTAAAATAGCTATGATTACTGGCGACAACCCAACAACTGCTCAAGCTATTGCTCAAAAACTAAGCATTGATGACATCCAAGCGAATTTATTACCCGAAGATAAGCTCACTGCTATCGATACACTTTTAAGGAAATATAACAAAGTAGGGATGGTGGGCGATGGTATTAACGATGCACCTGCGCTTGCTAAAGCAACCATTGGTTTTGCTATGGGTCATTCGGGAACCGACGTAGCCTTGGAAACTGCGGATGTTGCCTTGATGGAAGATAATTTAAATAAATTACCTTTTTTTGTTCATCTCAGTCGTCGCGTTTGGCATAAACTAGTGCAAAACATTACCTTATCGATTGGAATTAAAATACTCTTTTTTGCTTTAGCACTTTGGGGGTTGGCTTCCTTATGGATGGCAATATTAGCGGATATGGGAGCAAGCTTAATTGTGGTATTAAATGGGCTAAGACTTCTGAGTTTTTCTAAACCAGAAGTTCATCAGAAAACAACTCCATAGCAGTTGTAATAAATTTGACTTATGGTGTGTTTTTAAAAAGGGAGATTTTTTGGAGCAAGTTATCAAAGAATGGGGATATTTCGCTGTTTTTCTGGGCTCAATGATTGAAGGAGAGTCAGTCGTTTTAACGGCTGGGTTTTTAGCCCATAAGGGATATTTATCTCTCCCTAAAATTATAGCCCTTTCATTTTTTGGGACACTCATTGCCGATCAAGGACTTTATCATCTTGGTCGTTATCAGGGCATCCGTCTCTTAAGCCGTTTTCCAAGGCTAAAACCCCGTGCGGATCGAGCGTTTCGATTACTCCATCGTTATGATGGATACTTCATCTTGGCCTTTCGTTTTATTTACGGCATCCGTACCGTCAGTCCAGTAGTGATTGGAATTAGCGGTATTCCTCTCAAGCGCTTTACAATTTTAAATTTAATTGCCGCATTTATTTGGGCTGTTTTAAGTTGCTTAGTAGGTTATTTCTTTGGTGATGTAGTTATGAACCAACAAAGCTATCTTTCGAAATATATTTTTGGAGGATTTTTGATTTTAGCGCTGATTGGATATGGAATTTATAAGTTTTTCAAATAAAAAAACTTCTTCCGCCAACTCTAATTGTTCAGATCGAATAAAGGCAATAATTTTTATGTATTTCATAATATGCTTTTTCCTTTTTTTTTAATATAAGGTTCGATTTCCACAAAAGAAAAACAGCAGGAATCATAACGAGTGTGAGTATTGTTGCACTCACCATTCCACCCACCATTGGCGCTGCAATGCGGCGCATAACTTCTGATCCTGTGCCCCCGAAGAGCATAATGGGAAGTAAACCTCCGATAATAGCAAAGACTCTCATCATTTTAGTGCGCGGCGGAGCAAGGGCCCTTCAGTTACTGCATTTCCTAGATCTTGCATGGTAAAAAGTCGGTTCTCTTGCTCAGCCAGTTGTTGATGTTTTTTGAATGCCTGGTTGAGATAGATGAGCATAATAACGTAACCGTCCTGTTAACCTGAGAACCTCGAACAACCTGAATTTTTATAAAAAAATGTTACGAAGAGAAGAAAATAGGGAATTCAAGTTAAAGCAGGATTTAAACATGCGGATATGGGGGTGTTTTAGAGGAATTTTGGCTCATATTTAGGTATTTTAGTGTGGTTTAGACATAATTATCCTGCAAAAGCACGACGATTTTCCCAGAAGACAAGTCTCTTCATATTGTAAACAATGTTGGCAAAGGCGATTTTTACATTGGCTCGATCGAAGCCAATCGTTCTGATGAATAGATCCATTTTATCTTTCTGAACAGCAAATACATGCTCCACTTTACAACGAATCTTTGATTTTTTGCTATTTGCTCTTAAGATGTGAACAGGTATCGCCTTTCCCTTTGGTTTTTTCCGATGAAGTTGAGAAGTAAAACCATGAGCTTTAAGAAGTGTTTCATTCTCTTCCGATCGATAGGCAGTATCGCTCCAAATGTTACTGCAGGTATTTTCTTTATCGAGCAACTGATGTAATACCTTGCCATCATATCGACTGGCATCGGTTACATGGAATTTACGAATAAAACCATATCGCTTATCCGTTGAAATGTGATTTTTGTAACCAAAGGAAGGAATCGCAAGGTCAATGAGTTTGCCATTCTCTTGAGCTTTCGCTTTGCTATATTTTACGACCCATCGGGCATCTCTATCCTTTTGAGCCAGTTTTGAGGGGTTCTTTTTCCATTCTTCAGGAATGTGGCCTTTTTTAATGGTTTCCTTTTCTTCTTTTGTCATGCCCTGACGAGGGGCTGAAATAATTGAAGCATCTACCACCTGTCCACTCATGGCTAAATATCCTTGATTTTTTAAGGCTCGGTCAAATGTGGAAAAGAGTTTTTCTATAAGTCCTTTTTGAGCCAAGCGTTCTCGATAAAGCCAAATTGTCTTGGCATCTGGAACAGATTGATTAAGGCTTAAATCTAGAAACCTCATAAAACTCAAACGATCTTTAATTTGATATTCCGTCTGCTCATCTGAGAGAGTGTATAATGTTTGTAAAAGTAAGATCTTAAAAATTAAAACAGCATCATAAGGAGGGCGGCCACCTTTTGGTCTTTCTGAAAAGTCTAAGCCTTGTTCAAGTTCCTGTCGAAAGAGCTCAAAATCGACGACTTCTTTTAACTTCTCTAATGGATCCCCAAATTTAGAGAGGCTCTCTAGACGGTAATCTATATCAAAAAGTCCAGGCTGTTTCATACATTTCTCCGGTTGTTGCTACCAAAGAAATTATATCATTTCCTTTCAATTTTTACTTCAGGTTTTTAGAGGTGCTCAGCTTAAGCCTTTCTTTTTGGCTCAAATGTTGATACTTTTTCATTGCAACAACCCTTCTCTTTTTTTCCAAAGATAAGGTTGTTGCACTTCTTTCTAGAATTCAAGAGTGCGACTAAGTTAATATTTATAAGTTAACATAAATTTTTTAAGAGAATATTATTAAGGCACTTTTCTAAGTAATTTTTATGTAAACTCTCAAATATTTTTCAATACGAATTAAAATTCACAATTATTTTGTAAACGCACCTTACCTCATTGTTCCCTTAACAGCAGATTACATAATTCCACAACACCTAGGCTTTTGTTCCTCAAGATTTGCTTCTTCAACTTCTGAAATTTCTTGTTCTTCATCGTTATCATTTACTGCAGACAAGATATTTTCAATATTTTGAGTCTCAAAAAAACTTTTTATTTCTTCTGGTTTTGCTTGTTGAATAATCCCCATTAGCTTTTTAATATCTTGGATGAGTAGAACTAACTTTTTTTTAGACTCTTCTCCATATGCTTGAGTATAACTCAATAAACAATCTTTTATTAAAGAATAGTTAACATAAGAGGCAAAAATAAATGGGCTGGCAAAGCCTGCTATTGATAAAAATAAACTATATTCTCTGGGAAGAATGTCCTCAAGAATGTCGATAACCATAAACCGGCCAACATATGATGTTATCCCTGCTAGGGATAAACAAATAAGGGGTAAAACTCGAGTGGATTTGGGATAGAGTACCTGTTCTAATGAAAGCTGAGGATGACCAGAAATACGGTAAAAAGCGGCATCATATAATAAACGTGTTGTGGTAATAGTAGATTTTAATTCAAGAGCAAAAATGGGAATGGTGCTTAATGTAGCCATAGGTATAGTAAAAAACATATTATCGTAAAGGGAATTCCAACCAGCATACGCACAGTAACCATTATGAATCGCGTTAATAAAAGGTGAAATGCTTAACCCACCAACCAGAATTGTTTTAGGGTAACCTTTTTTCCATGTATCGGGAGTCTCTCTAAGGGAAATGTGAGGAGATGGTAAGTTTAATAGGGAATTAAGATAGTTTTCAACTGTCAGATTATCTTCATGGTAAAGCGATGTAATGAATTCGTTTCTTTCCTCCTCTCGCATAGAGAGAAGAGTTGGAATCGTTTTCTGTGAAAGGTGTTGTATTAAAGTTTGTTGCATATTCAAACATGAATATTCTCTTTCTTCTTGTTCTCTTATTAATGATTGTTCAGTAATCTTTCTTTTTTGCGAGATCATGCCTGTATAAAAAGTAAGAAACCCGTTTGTTTTAAGACTGTAATCTAGCCCATAACTTATAATTGCAAGCCATTTATAGGTGTTATATTTGGCAGCCATATAACCGGTTGGAACAGCAACAATGAGTCCAAGGGTGTGAGATAAAAGATGAGCAGGAAGTTTTAATTTACTCTTTTGGATAAGACTATATTCCTCCGGTGATTGAGGGTCCAACCCATTTGTAAGATTCAGGTAAGACCAAGAACCTATTCCAGAGTTAGCTACAGTATTGCTGAGCCCTATTCCCCAAGCGATAACACCATTTCCTCCCCCTGCCTCTCGTCCTACTTCAAAATAAGGTACACCTGCTAAACCACCAAGTAGACCGCAGACACCTTTTGCACTTATACGCAAAATTTTTCTAGATTGGTGTTCAGGGACTCTCTCTTGTTGAACGAGATATTTTTGAATAAAAGAATAAAGAAGGCTATTGATTTGATCTTCTCTTTCTGCTCCCAAGGAGATTAGTTCTATCTCAGGACCATGGGGAAGATCGTCTATTTCTGAGAGTCTTATAGGCAGAGAACTAGGCGAACTGTCTTCTTCATCAACCATTGAGAAGACACTCTTAATACTAAAAAAACTAAGAAAAAAAAATATCAAACACTTTTTAAGAAAACGATTATATTTATTTTTATTCTGTGTTTTAATAGCTTTGGGCATAAAGTTCCTTTTTATAATAAAAACTTATTATATTTTTATTAAAATAAATTAACTGATGTGATGATAACTAAAAAATAAATATGATTTTCTTATGCGTTACTTCTTACAACATCTTTTCGCTCTCTATGCCTCCATTGTCAATGCTTGTATCTGCCTAAAGATTTATACTACAAAAAAACACATATTAATTTTTAAAACTTTAAAAATATTATTTTTCAATATTATTCTCTTGGCTAGCCTCCCAAGCACACAAAAGATATTTTTTATCAAGAATCCTTATTGTACTATAGCTCTACAAGGCTCGATTCCCGGATAATCTTCTTGCCTGACGAGTACGGCAAGACGATAATAGGGAGCAATCATTCCTGTCACATAACCATCTAACTTACCTCTTAGAGACTCGTAGTGAATGATTTTAAGTGGAGAATCAATTCCCATTATATGAGTTAAGTTTCGATTAATATCCGCGAAGATAAATTTCGTGAAAAAATTCACAATATGTCGAAAATAGGAAATAGTTTCTCCATCATCAACGAGCTTTTCAAGGATAACTATTTTTCCTCCAGGGGTAAGAACTCGCTCGGCTTCTTGTAAAGCTAGCATTGGATTAGGAATAGAACCTAAGGATAAAGGAAAAAATAATTTATTAAATTGCTCATTGTCAAAAGGAAGCTTTTGCGCATCTCCTATAATACAATTTTCTTGAGGTATTTCCATTGCTTCAGCTCTTAGTTTAGCTTGTGCCACCATTCTTGAAGAATAATCAAGAGCCCATACTTTTTCCTTTGCAACTATCTCTGGTAAAACCTCAAGATCCAATCCACTTCCTTCTCCAACTAACAAAATACAATCACCTTGATTTAGGTCCAATAAGTCCATAGCTCTAATGCGAGCAGGTTTAAAGCCACTCATAATAGGATCCCAAATAGTTGTTGCTAAAAATTGATAAGACCAATTTTGTAATTTTCTTGTAATTATTCTGTAGTAACTTGTTTCGTCAAAATCATTATTTCTTGCTGCTACAGGGGAAAGCAAATGATCCATATCTCTTTCTCGTGGATTTTCTTCTTCCTGCACAATTGGAAACCTTTGACGCATAGAAGATTGTGAACTTTCAATATGTTCATCATCTACCATTGCTTGAGATGAAAAAGATAAAAGGGACATCCCTAACAAAAATACAACATACTTTAGTTTGAACATGATATTTTCTCCTTATTAGGACATGAAATAAACTATTTTAATATATTTTTATATTTTATTTTAAATAGCGTCAATAAAATTTTTGAAATTTCAAGTTAAAGCTGTTTTAATTAAAGAGCACGCCTTTAAAAGGCTGACATTAAAAAAGAAATAAGAAAACATTGAGTGATATAAGTAAAAATAATTTTATTTTTTCAAGATAGGTTAAAACTGTATTTTTCTCATTTTACTATTACTCCAAAAGGAACAAATACATCTTTCCCATAAGCTTTTACTTGGACCCAAATTTTCCAGAAACCTGGTTTGTTGGGTTCAAAATGAAAATCAAGCTCGGGACCTCCTCTATCTGAATCTTTTGAAGGCTCTACTCCCATAGGGTGC
>JAKFXB010000010.1 GCA_021731585.1 Alphaproteobacteria bacterium | reverse complement strand
CAGCAGCAGCCGAAACATAATCTCTGTGCTATCCCCCTCATCTTTTCCCTGTGAGCTTCAACCCGATTTTGGAACACCCCCTGGTGCCGAATCTTTTCCAGACAGAGTGCCTTTACGTTCTCCTAAAAATTTGCCGGGGGCTAGGAAGACGAGTTCGCGTTATCAAGAGGCTGGGTCAAGTGAAAAAGATCCTCTTTTAAGTTCTGGGTCAAGCAGCTATGGCAGTAGCCATAGCAATAGCAGTCATAGTAGTAGTCAGTCTAGCGATAGCAGCAGTGATGCGGAGGAAGATGTTGAGCTCGGCGGGCTAGGTCATCCTCAGCCTGAAAGTCAAGAACCATCTGGTGGACTTCAAGGTACTTTAGAACAATTCTTAAGAAGGTTCGCAAGTACCCAGCCACTTCAAAGTTCACAAGGTCAAAACGGGACCCCCCATGAGAGGGCTGAAGATCAAGAAAATGTTGGAGCCGTTCCCTTATTAATGCCAGGGCACCCTTCCACCCATTCCATTCAATCTTATGGTCCAGGAGATGATGAGCTTTCTGTAGATTTCGATCTCGATGGAGATGAAAACGCCTCTCCATCGTCTCAATCGAGATTCCTTCCGACGTGCCTTTCAGAGTGGTTTTCCGAACGTCCTTTTTGGCCTAAGAAACCTGAATATACCCTTCCAGAAGGGGCTCTTGACAGAGCCTCTCAATTTCTTGAGCCACTTCGGTCAAGACAAGCCGCTGAAAGTCACGCCTCCAGCAGTGATGGAGAACGGTCTTCGAGCTTTAGCGCATCGAATTCTAGCGGATCATCTGGAAGTGATTCACCCACACATGGCTCTCCGCCCTACCCACGGCATGCAGCAGCGCTTCCAGCAGATAGTGAAAGTGATGGAGAGGGGTCTATCACCCATCTTTTACCCCCAACTTATCCCCATGACGTTGTCAGAGATTACGCGAGCCTTAGGGGAATACTACCGGCCGCGCGGGCTGCTTTTCCCTTTCCCCACGACCTTGATTCAACAGGTGCAGCCACCTCACAACCACAGACCCTTTCTCAAGAGGCCTGGCTACAGTTTCTCGATGACGTAAATGACCTTGCTGCTAAAATAAAAACCCGGCTGAAAAAGACCTATCAAGACCTCAATGGCGACGTGACGTGGATAGATTGGGTTGCTTTAGCTATTGCGGTAGTTATTGGCGTAGGTTTTGCTTATGGAATGGAACCAGTTTATGATGGTGGACTTATGTACTTAGCTAATATAAGTGAAGCGTTTAATGAATTTTGGTTAGGAAATGCCAGCAATTATCTTATTTTGTACATTATGTATAGCGCTGGCCCTGATGGCATAGCACGAAATTTTAACTTATGGAAAAAGGGAATTGCTTCTCTTTTTTCCCCAGAAAAAACAGAGATTGGGCGGATGTTTGCTGCAGGGGGAATAGCTGTTCCTACCGCTTTTATTCCTGTTGCTTATCTTATTTTAGCAGAGAATATTGGACGACAAGGGCTTCACCTGCCTAATTGGGATAATGAATTTGGACGTGCTGTTATTGCGAGAGGAATTCCTCTTTATATAGATGCCTTTATCAAGGATTTAGATATAGCATTGAATTCCTTTGACAGGCTGTGGGATTGGTTTAGGCAAGCCAGACAGGTATTTTTTCCTTCATCCTTGCCCCCTCCAATGAAATCTGATGAAGCCCTTCAAAGGGAAAAGTTTGACCATGATCTTACAAAATTACAACATTTTCTTGCAGGGGCTTCAGATGCGGTCATTGAAGCCATTTATAATGATGTCCAAGATGTTATTGCCGGGGCACGCTCTGAAGAAGATTTGGCAGCTCAACAAGCTTTTGCGAAAATATGTTTTACTTTGTCTTTAGCGGATCAAGTTCAAGAAGTGACTAAGAAATATGCGAAAAAATCTATTGCTGAGCTTGCTTTTGAGGGATTGGAATATTTCGGCTTGATTTTTGGAGCGCCTACAGCTTTGCTTCTCCTTCAACTTGTCTTTTCAACGGTAGCCTCCCTTGGTACATCTAATAGGATGGCCGATTTTATAGGAGAAGGATTTGCTGTTGTTGCTTTCCTTCCCTTTATGTATATTCTGGCCCAATACATGGATAGTTTTAAAAATCTTGTTTTTAACAAAGATCCTCGAGGCCATGAGAGCCACCCTGCCGTTCGGTGGCCTGTAAAAATATTTATTGGCATCCAATCCCTTCTTTATTTGTTTCAAACCAGTATTGCTGTCCTTCAAAGTTATAATAAATGGTTTGGAGAAGGGTGGTGGCCTTTTGCAGCAGCAGCACCTTTCCTTGCTGTTAGACTTACGGGATTCCTTAACGGTTTTTATGAAACCTTTAATGAGCAAGTGACAACAACTGCTATAAAGGCGTATCACTGGGTAGAAGGAAAATGTGGCAGAGAATCTTCTTGCTCCGGCTGTCGAAGAAATAAGCTGATCGACGACATTAAATCCATTCAGAGTAACTTAAAACACTTTGATCCAGAGCTGATACATAACCTCACAAAAGGTATAGAGATATTTAAAGATGAAGAAAGCAGCCCCTGATTTGATGAAACTTGATAAGAGGTACTTTATTGGATTCTTCGAATAAATCCTCTACCCCGTAAAAGATTTTGCTATTAGCAACCAGGACTGGATGGATCATGCCCACATTTTGTCATCGCTGCAGATTTTGTCCTTGACTCCGGATGCCTTGCGCTAACTTCGTCTTCCTGGACAATCCCAAGGACTCTAGTCCCAATAGTGGTCAGCTGCCCATTATCAATGCTCACGTTATGGGTTATTCCATTACTAAGGGTTATCATTTCAGGGCTTACTGGGTTAATTTTCTTAACATCAAGTCTTGAGTCATGGGCTTTCTCACCGGAATGATCTAAAACCGCATGATATTTAGAATCTTCTCGAAGCCGTCGGAGGTCATCAGCTCGCATGCGATTGTCTAGAGCGGCAAAATTGCCATGAAATCCCCCGTGTCTATGATGCCCCCAGCGTGCGAAAGCATCCGTTTGAGTTGCTGATAACGTGCCTACAATAAGGCTGCAAAATAAAATTGGTTTGGTGGTGTGCATTTCACAAGGAGAGAGCCTTGCCCGTGGTTCAAAAGAAATCTCGCAACTATACAAAGATGTCATCCTGAATTTATTTCAGGATCTCTTGAGATGCTGAAATCGCCCTAGATCAAGAATGTAGAGAGAATAGAACGTTTTAAGCCCCTACAGCGAGATTATGATCAGGAAGCGAAGAAAGAAGAACTAAAGAACGATTGCGAGGAAGAGGCTGTTTATCGGGAATGAGCACATACTCAAATCGTCCCCCTAAGGCCTCAGCTATTTTTTGAAAATACTGAGAACTAAATATGTTTTGACTTTCAAATCGTTCACTTCGATAAGCTTGACGACACGATACATGAGCCATCGCTGCTAATTCTCTCACCGATAACCCTCTGGCCAAACGTATAGATTTAATCCAGCCTTCTGCAGGTTTTAGAGGAAAGGAAGACACTTGATAAGTCTGCTGAGCCATCTGAAAAGTAAGATAATACCCTTTTCCAGGATCTTCATCTAAATGCAGATCGTGAGGTAAATCCTCATTAAAGACTAAAAGATAATTGAGGTGACATCCCAAAGCATGAGCTATTCTTTTAAGAGGTGGATAAGGGACTTTTTTTTCTCTTTCAGCACTCTCTATCGCCCCTATTCCTTGAAATGTACACCCCACTTTTTTGGCTAATTCCTTTAGGGTGAGACCATATATCTTTCGTAGCATTTGCATATTGCCCCCAGGAGGACGTTTTGGGAGTAATGCAAGCTGTTCAAACTGTATAGGAAAGAGAGGGCGTTTGAACAGAGAAGAAGTTGTAAGATGTTTTTTTGACTTTAAATTTTTTTGAGCCTCTATTTTCTTTTGGGCAATCTTCTCTTTCCCATTTGTAAAAGCATTTTGTATAAAATTCAAATTCTCTGGTATAAAAACAAGCTCCGCTCGACAGTCCATTGCCTGTAAAATGGACTCTAAGCCTGTAGATCCTATTTTATTTTTTTTATCTACCAACTCCATTTGAAGGATATATTGATAGTAAGAATAATTTAAGTGTTGAGCTAATTCTGTTTGTGATAGTCCCCGAGCCTTTCTTATGGCTTTCAACCAACCTTTTTCAGGCTTTTGAGGTAAAAGAGAGAGTTTTTTGAATCTTTCTCCCACATCTTGGCGAACGATATCATCTATGTTTTTTGGAATAAAAATAAATTGAAATCTTCCTCCAAAAGCCTTTGCAATTCTGTTAAGGCCAATAGGAATCTTGTTTTTTCTTTCTAAACGTTGAATTTCCTCAATGGACATATTTAGCTTTTGAGAGAGCCTAGAACGATCGAATCCTAAGGCCATCCCTAAAGAAAAAATCCATCCTTCAGACGGTTTTTCGCAATAAGGCGCAAGAGAAGCAATTTTTTTGAGTTTCCTTAGAAGAGTTTCCTCTTGAGAGAGTGTCGTGGAATTTTTCTCGTTTTCCATATGATTTAAAAACTACGATAAAAAGAGTGAATGCTTTAACTTTTACAAAGATTTAACATAGCTCCTTATTCAAGGATAAGCAAAAAATTAACATGCTAGCCTTAAATAGCTTGATGTTGCACAAACTATAATGAAAAAATTTAAAAACAAATACTTAGGCGTTTTTAAACATATCTTTTGGTTTGTTTTTCTTAATCAATTGCGCAATCTTTGCGAGCAAGATAAACTCAGCAGAACCTCCCAGCTTGATAGTCTCCGCCCCCTCTATACCCACCGCTCAACGACGCATGTCATTTATATCTTATTACGGGTATCATTCAACTTATTTGTTTTTAAAGAAAAAATAGACCTTAATTGCCCAGTTGATTATAAGGAGCTTTTAATCTAAAATTATTACAAGATAATTCTTCTATATGAATGAGGATATAAATGAAAAAGTTTTTACTTATAGCAATTTTTCTTATCATTTCATTAAAAACGCAGGTCTATGCAGCGATAGATGATGAAGACCATCCTAAGGTATGGAAATTAAATAGCATATCAGACTTAGGTAGAAAATCTGGGACTTGTGAAAATGAGGGATGCGGTAAAAAAATCAGATATGTTTATAATGTAAAAAATATAGAAACTGAAGACCTCAAAGGGGTTGGATGTGTATGTGCAGCACGAATGATAGAAGATGTGTCGAAAATCTTTGGTTGGGAACCTCGCGAATGGGATAATTCTCAATGGACTATGAGAGAAATATCGCGATTAACTGAAAAACCAATCGGTAAGGTCCTTGCCTATGCGTTCGGAGATAATGGTAGGTTTTTTTACAACGTAAAAGGTAAGGTAGGACCCTTTGATACAATGAACAGAGCAAAAAAGGCTGCAATTAGAGAATACTTGGATGGAAAAAGCGATTGACCTATTTCGGAAAAAAAGACGACAACTATATGTGAGTGGGAAGGTGACTAATCATCAGCAATCTTCAGCAGAAGACGTACTAGATTCCATTTTGTTAAAGCTTTTTTAAAAGCCAGGCGGCCCATGATAGACTCGCCCTTCGTGTCTTCGCGCAAAAGCACGCATCATTCATTCTTGTCACTTATCTCATTCAATTTGTTCACTTCTTAGCAATTGACATTTTCTGAAATATAGTCTCTAAATAAGAGAGAATTTTATTTATCTCGGGGGAGCGGTCTTTTGGTAAATCTCGAGAGAGCACCTTTCGTATCGGGTACAGAGGTTAATTTATCATGAAAGAGCTTCTTCAAGCTGTAGATATTGAGAAATGCATTGCCTTTTGGAAAAAGGGAATAGCGTCTTTAATTATATGCTCCATGCTTATGATCGATGTTGCTAAAGCCATGGACTCGGATGAGGATGATCCTCGTTTATCAAGCAACATCCACAGAACCCCTTCTTCAACTCCAGCTGCAGACCTCAGAAATATCGATGATGGCTCTTCCGAACAAAGTTCTACCTCTACGGATGAGGACCTTTCACCAAGGTCAGCAAATCTGATTACAGGCCGGGATATTATCGGCAGCAAACCGAACTCCGATGACAGTGGTTCTTCTACCTCTTCCCCAGAAAAATCTCCCCCTGAGGGAAATCAAGGTTTACCCATCATTCCCTTTTCCGCTTTTTCCCCCAGCAGCAGCCGAAACATAATCTCTGTGCTATCCCCCTCATCTTTTCCCTGTGAGCTTCAACCCGATTTTGGAACACCCCCTGGTGCCGAATCTTTTCCAGACAGAGTGCCTTTACGTTCTCCTAAAGATTTGCCGGGGGCCAGGAGGACGAGTTCACGTTCTCAAGAGGCTGGGTCAAGTGAAAAAGATCCTCTTTTAAGCTCTGGGTCAAGCAGCTATGGCAGTAGCCATAGCAATAGCAGTCATAGTAGTAGTCAGTCTAGCGATAGCAGCAGTGATGCGGAGGAAGATGTTGAGCTCGGCAGGGAAGGTCATCCTCAGCCTGCAAACAATGGACTTCAAGGTACTTTAGAACAATTCTTAAGAAGGTTCGCAAGTACCCAGCCACTTCAAAGTTCATCTGATCACAAGGGATCTCCTTTAAGCCGCTGGAAAAGTACTTCTAATGTTATTGATCTAAGGGACAATGAAATTCTAGAAAATGGCGAAGCCCCTTTCTTAGTGGGACAAGGAGGAAACCACTCCATCCAATCTCAAGGCCCAGGAGATGATGAGCTTTCTGTAGATTTCGATCTCGATGGAGATGAAAACGCCTCTCCATCGTCTCACTCGAGATTCCTTCCGACGTGCCTTTCAGAGTGGTTTTCCGATCGTTCTTTTTGGCCTGTGAAACCTACATATCACCTTCCAGAAGGGGCTCTTGATAGGGCGTCTCAATTTCTTGATCCCCTTCGGTCAAGACAAGCCGCTGAAACTCATGGCTATGGAAGCGATGAAGGTGGTGAAAGATCAACAAGTTCTTCTAGTGACTCATCGGCACAGAACTCTCCGACATTCCCTCGACACGCAGCTGCGCCGCCCCCCGATAGTGAAAGTGATGGAGAGGGGGTTATCACCCAACTTTTACCCCCGACTTATCCCCATGACTCTGCCAGAGATTACTCAAGTTTTAGAGGAATGCTTTCTTCTTCCCAGCCCCTTTTGCTGCAAGGTGCCTGGTTACAGATTCTTGATGGCTTAGAGGGTGAAACGAAAACCCAATTGACAAACTTTACCAACAAAGTCATCAATGGCGAAACCACTTGGGCAGGGCTCCTCGGAAAATGGGTGATTGGACCACTTACTGGAGCTGGTTTTGCTTATGGAATGGGGCCTGTTTTTAGTGGGGGACTTGATTACTTAGCTTTCCAAAATTCTGCGTTTTATAATTTTCTAAGTGGAAATGCCGGTAACGCTTTTGTTTGGTACATAACACTCAGTGCACTTGAGGGTATCTTTCGAGATTCTCAATTGGGAAGAAAAGGTATGTCCTATCTTTTTTTCCCAGGAAAAAAAGAAGTTGGACGGATGTGTATTGCAGGTGGAATAGCCTTTTTCATTGCCTTTACCCCTGTAGCCTGGCTTATTTTAACTGAAAATCAGGGACGTCAAATAATGCAGCTTCCTAACTGGGATAATCAATTTGGTATTACTGTTGCGGCCTGCGGTCCCCCTCTTGGGTTAGATGCTTTTGCTAATAGTTTTAAAAATGCATGGGAGGCTATCCCCGAGTTACAAGGTTGGTGTAGGCAATTCAGAGAAGTGTTTAGTCCTTCATCTTTGCCTGCTCAAATAAAGTCCCCTGAAGAAACCTTAAGGGAAAACTTCGACCATAACCTTTTAAAATTAAAACGTTTTCTTGCAGGGGCTTCCGACACCCTGATTGAAAAAATGGATAATGATATTCAAGAGTTTCTTGATAGCATACATATACCTAAAGATAAAAAGGCAGCTGCAGTGCTGGCCTATCTCCTTTTCGCAGGGGATCAGGTTCAAAAAGTAACGGCAAAAAACTCCAAAAAGTCTATCTCTGAGATTTCTTTTGATTGTTTTAAATACACCTCTTTAATTTTAGGAGCCCCTACGGTTGCGCTTCTCCTTCAACTTGTGGGATCAACGGTGGCTTCTCTTTTTACGTCTAACACGGTGGCCGATTCCATTGGGGAAGGCTTTGCTCTTGTCGCGTTCCTTCCCTTTAACTATATTCTTACCAAATACATGAATAATTTTCAGGAGCTTATTCTTAACACAGATCCTCGAGGCCATGAAAGCCATCCTGCCATTCGGTGGCCTGTAAAAATATTTATTGGCATCCAATCCCTTCTTTATTTGTTTCAAACCAGCATTGCTGTTCTTCAAAGTTATCAAAAATGGTTTGGGGAGGGTTGGTGGCCCTTTGCCGCAGGAATCCCTTTCTTTATTCCCAAGTTTATGGAACTCGTCTGTAATTTTAATGGAAGTTTTAATGAACAAATAACAACATCGGTTATAAACCTATCTCATAGGATAGGAGGAAGATGCAGAGGAGAGTCTCTTTGCACCCCCTGTAAAAAAGATAAGCTGATTCGATTTGTTGAATCTAGCCGTGGTGATTTAGAATATTGGAATCCGAAATTAATACACGACTTAGCAAAGGGCATAAAAATATTTAAGGACAAAGAAACTGACTCCTGATGAGATTTAACGTTGGAGGGTATTGCTATTATGGCAACCAAGAATATTATGTGAACAGTCAACCATTAACTTTGGTTGTTGTGTGTTTGACTCTGAATAAGCTTCGCTTTTGTACTCCTTATGTCTGAGTGCAAAAACATCTGTTTGGGCAGTCGATAAGGTTCCTAAAATAAGTAAACACCATACGGTTATTTTGAGTGTTCGCATTTCAATTTCCTCCTATAATTACTGTATCATTAATATT
>JAKFXB010000155.1 GCA_021731585.1 Alphaproteobacteria bacterium | reverse complement strand
TTCTTTATAACGATCCCATATCTTATAGCCGGTCTTACGTGAGATCCCGAATTCTCGGCACAAAACAGCCAGCTTCTCTCCATCAAGCATTCTTGCCACAAATTTGATTCTTTCATCCATAATGTTACTCTCTTTCCACATCATCTGGCACTCCAAATGAAAAAAGTGTAACCTATGTCTCCGGAATATTTTGTAACCTATCTCTCAGGAAGGACAATGACTGGTTTGACAGATAGGTAACAGAAGGTGGATGGCGCGCCCTGCAGGATTCGAACCTGCGACCTGCGGCTTAGAAGGCCGACGCTCTATCCAACTGAGCTAAGGGCGCGTAATTACCACACCATACCTAATCTTCCAAAAATGTAAACGGGGCATCATCACATATATGATTAATTTTCTTGTTTTGTATGACAAAGACCTGTTAAGATTCGAGACATCTTCTTAAAAAGGGCGGAAGGGAGATCAGGTTAACTCTATGAAAAATAATGATCTACCCACAGAACAAGATTTTTCAATTAAACAGTTATTGAAGGAAACGCGAGAAGCTCAAAAGCTGTCGATTGATGATGTTGCCGAAAAACTGCGCATTAGTAAAAATTATTTGAGAGCTCTCGAAAACAACGAAGAGAATCTTACTTGTGATGTTTACACCCTAGGATTTTTAAGATCCTATGCTACCTATTTAGGTCTTGATTCTGAGGACCTTTGTAAAGAACTCAAAGAAAAAGCTGCCCCGCCGCACATTTCCCAGCTCTCTTTTCCGGCTCCTTCACCAGGAAAAGGAATGCCCAGCCGTAAAATCCTTTCTTTTTCTTTTTGTGTACTCCTTGCCATTGTTGGAGGATGGTGGTGGATTGAAAACTCAAGCGCTCCTTCTCCCTACGCTCCTCCCTCCCAAAAAGAAAATTTCCTTGCTGAAGTTCTACAGGAACCTTCCACTGAACTCATTAAGGCAGAGGCGCAAGTTTCTCTAGAACCTCCTATCCCAGAGCAAGCCATCGCAGAAGTCCTTGATGCGTCAACAAATTCTCCTGAGCCCGTTCTCCCTCCTTCCCGTGAGACAGTTATTTTAAAAGTTTCAGAGCAGGCCTGGATTGAAATCAAGGACAATGAGGGAAACATCATTGTGAGTCGTCTTTTTGAGCCCACCGAAAGTTATGAGTTTAAAGAGCCCAATAATCTTCTTCTCAAAACAGGAAATGCCAAGGGAACACAGCTTATTTATGGAAATAAAACCCTTTCTTTTGAGACAAACAGTGGGGCTGTAAAGAGCAATATTCCGCTTAATCCTGAAAAATGGGTTGAACAAATCGCCGAGACTCATTAACTAAGAACATAGAAACCAATTGTAAAGTTCCAGTGGTTGTCATGCCCGCGGAGGCGGGAATCTAAGGGATTGTTGAATTAGAGGAATATTTAATAAGGACAATGACAAAAATTTAAAGAGGCACTATTTTGGCAAGCATGGATAAAAAAGAATTTCGTTACAAATACTCACTGGATCCTCGCCTTCGTGGGGATGGCAATGGAGAAGAATTTTGTAACTCCTTCATAATGAACCACTTAAAGTATAGCTAATGACAGCCTTACAGCCCATTCGGGGAACCCACGACTTACTTCCTCTGGAATTTAGAAAGCATGCCTTAGTCATTGATACTGCCCGAAAAGTAGCCACCTCCTATGGCTATAGAGAAATGGCAACTCCTATTATGGAGTTTAAAGACGTCTTCAAGCGCACTTTAGGAGATGTTTCCGACATCGTCACCAAAGAAATGTATGAAATTGCTGATCGCGGAGACGAGCCTATTGTTTTGCGCCCTGAAGGTACGGCAGGCGTGGCCCGGGCCGTCATGTCAAATGGCCTTACCCAATCCTTACCCTTAAAATATTTTTATGAAGGCCCTATGTTCCGTTATGAACGACCTCAGAAAGGGCGCTTGCGACAACTTCACCAAATTGGCATTGAACTTTTTGGCGTTTCCGATCCAGTAGGAGATGTTGAAGTTCTTTCAATTGCTTATGATATCCTAAAAAAATTGGGCCTAATTCAATACATCACCCTTGAAATCAACACCCTTGGTGATAAGGAAAGCCGCCAGACCTATCGAGATCAGCTGGTCGCCTATCTTAAGGATCACCATGCTCATCTTTCTCCTGACAGCCAACTTCGGTTGGAGCGCAATCCATTACGCATTTTGGATACAAAGGATGAAGGGGATAAAAAAATCTTAAAAGAAGCGCCCCCCCTTACAGAAAGTCTTAACCAACACTCTCGAGAGATGTTTGAGAAAGTAAAGAACGGGCTAAACGTCTTACAAATTCCCTTCAAATTAAATCCCCATCTTGTGCGCGGATTAGACTATTATTGCCATACCGCCTTTGAATTTACTACAACGGAACTCGGCTCCCAGGGCACAGTCCTTGCTGGCGGGCGCTATGATGGGCTTGTGGAAACTATGGGGGGCCCTTCCATCGCTGGTATAGGCTGGGCAGGCGGAATTGACCGCTTGGCCATGATGTTGAAGGATGAGGATTTAAGCCCTCTTCCTCCTCCTCTTGCCATTATTCCTATGGATGAAGCCTTTGATATGCATGGCCTTGTGCTTGCTAAACTCTTGCAAGATGCAGGATATATTGCAGAAATGACCTATGGAGGTGGTCTTGGAAAACGCCTCAAAAAGGCGAATAAAATAAATGCCCGGTACGGCTTCATTTTAGGGGCGGAGGAAGTTGCCTCTCACTCTGTCACTTTAAAAGATTTAGAGTCAGGCGAGCAAACTCTTCTGCCTCAAAAGCAAATTGTTGATGTTCTTAAAGGTAAAGGTGTTCTTTGAACTTTGATGAGAAATTAGCCCAACTTCTCCACCATTATGAAGAGGTTCGTAAAAAGGTTTCTTCTACAGTTGAAGATCCGGCCGAGTTTGCAAAGCTCTCGAAGGAGTATTCGGACCTCACCCCTGTCGCTGAAAAAATTACGGGATGGCAAAATCTTAACAGTGAAAAGAAGAATTTGGAAGATCTCCTTCAAGATCCCTCCCTCGATAAAGAATTAAAGGATATGGCTCAGGAGGATTTGCAAAGGGTCAATGAAAGATTACCTGAGATGCTTCATGAAATTCAAGTGCTCCTCCTTCCCAAGGATGTAGATGATGACAGAAATGCCATCATAGAAATCCGCGCGGGCACGGGCGGGGAAGAAGCCGCCCTCTTTGGAGCAAACCTCCTGCGCATGTACCAACGTTATGCCGAACTTCAAGGATGGAAGTTTGAACTCATGCATGAAAGTGATACGGGTTTAGGAGGCATTAAGGAAGCCACAGCAACAATTTCTGGAAAGGGTGTTTTTGCGAAACTTAAATTCGAATCAGGGGTTCACCGCGTGCAACGCGTTCCCGAAACTGAAGCTGCGGGGCGCATTCATACCTCTGCCGCCACCGTTGCTGTTTTACCAGAAGCAGAAGAAGTCGATATTCATATTGAAGAAAAAGATTTGCGTATTGATGTTTTCCGCTCAAGTGGTCCCGGAGGGCAATCAGTCAATACCACTGACAGCGCCGTCCGTATTACCCACATTCCGACGGGCGTTGTTGTACAGCAACAGGATGAAAAATCCCAGCATAAGAACAAGGCAAAAGCCCTGAAAATTCTAAGAGCTCGCCTTTATGAACATCAACGCGCTGCAAAAGCAGCTACCCGTGCTGCAAGTCGCAAAAGCCAAATCGGCTCCGGCGATAGATCAGAACGCATCCGCACCTATAACTTTCCCCAAGGTCGTGTGACCGACCATCGCATCAATCTGACTCTTTATAAGCTGGACAGGGTTATGGATGGCAGTGCTCTTGATGAACTTATTCAGGCTCTTATTTCAGAAGATCAAGCGAGTCGTCTCGCTGACTTAGGTGACATGTGACTTTTTTCTTATGAAGATTACACCAGCAGAATTTGAAGCTACTTTAAAAGATATCTCTTTTCCTCTTGCCATCGCCACCTCTGGTGGGCCAGATAGCCTTGCTCTATTGCTGCTCGCTCATGATTTTGCAACAAAAACAAAGAAAAAAATCATTGCTTTAACCGTTGACCATAGACTGCGAGCGACTTCTCACAAGGAAGCTCTCTATGTTCAGAAAATTGCTCAAGACCTGGGAATTCAACACATCATCTTAAAGTGGGAGACGGAGAAACCTGCCACACGAATTCAAGAAAAAGCCCGTGAGGCACGTTATGATCTCTTGTTAAAATGGTGCAAGGACAACCAAATTCCTACTCTTCTCTTGGGTCATCACCAACAAGATCAAGAGGAAACCTTTTGGCTTCGCCTTTCGTCCGGAAGCGGACTTGATGGACTCACCGGCATGAAACCTGTGATTGAGCGGGAAGGGATTTTTATCTATCGCCCCCTGCTTAACTTTTCAAAAAAGAGGCTAACGGCGACCTTAAGAGCAAGAAACCAAGGATGGATTGAAGATCCGAGTAATGAGAGCCCAGCCTATTTTAGGGGACGTTTTCGCGCCCACCTGAAAGATGAAGGGCTTACAAATGAGCGTTTGTTAGCCGTTATGACGAAGTTGCAGGAAGATGCGGACTTTATCAATGCTTCTTTGTTATCCTCCCTTCAAAATACGGTTAAGGTTTTCGAAGAAGGATATTTTATTCTTCAACGAGATGCATTTGAAACCCTTCACTCGGCTCTTGCCAAAAGAATAATTTCCCTTCTTATCAAGTGGTTTTCCAGAGCCCCTTATCCTCCTCGTTCTACCCAAGTTGAAGAGATTTTAAAAAAAATAAGAGAAAGGCGCTCTTTTACGGCCGGGGGGGCCTTTTGGGTTTCAAAACCAAAGGAAATCCTGATTCTACGTGAAGCTGCAGCTATGAAAGAGAAAATTCCTCTTTCTTCACTTAACAAGCCTCACCTTTGGGACAATCGCTTTTGGGTAACTCCTCATCTGAAGAGCACGCTTCTCCAGAAGGAAGCCTTTTTGATTCCCTTAGGAAATGCTCCTTTTGCTAAAGACAAGATCATCTCCCCCCTCCCTTCCTCTATCTGGCCCACTTTGCCTGCTATTGAGTCTAAAGGAAAGATTGTTTCAATCCCTCATCTTTGCTACAATATTGAAAATGAAGTGAATCAACGGAAGTTTTTTTATTTAAAGCCCCTCTTTCATGATTCGTTAACCTTCACTATATAAAGTTTATAGACTTAAATGAAAGATTGCTCATGAACAGAAACTTAGCTCTTTGGATTATTATAGGATTGTTCCTTGTTGCAATCTTTAATTTGCTTCAAACGCCTCCCACACAAAAACAAAATATTACCATAGACTATTCCACGTTAATGCAAGATGCAAAAGAGGGTCGTATTCAAGAGGTCCTCATTCACGGCACGTCAGTTACGGGATTAATGCTCGATGGCAAAAACTTTTCAGCAACTATCCCTCTTAATGATCCTAATTTACTCAATCGCCTTACAGAGAGCAATGCCCGCATTAAATTTGCGGCAACAGAAGAGGACGTTCCCAATTTCTTCTCCATGCTTCTCGGGTGGCTCCCCATGATTTTGCTCATTGGCGTTTGGATTTATTTCATGCGTCAAATGCAATCGGGTGGGAATAAAGCTATGGGTTTTGGAAAATCGAAAGCGCGCCTTATGGATGATAAAGGAACGCGCGTCACTTTTAAGGACGTTGCTGGGGTTGAAGAGGCTAAACAAGAGGTTGAAGAAGTTGTGGAATTTTTACGTGATCCACAAAAATTCCAACGTTTGGGAGGAAAAATTCCTCGCGGTCTTCTCCTTGTTGGCCCTCCAGGTACAGGTAAAACTCTTCTGGCACGCGCCATTGCTGGCGAAGCGGAAGTGCCCTTCTTTACCATTTCTGGCTCTGACTTTGTGGAAATGTTCGTCGGTGTGGGCGCAAGTCGCGTAAGAGACCTCTTTGAACAAGGTAAAAAGAATGCCCCTTGCATCATCTTCATCGATGAGATTGATGCGGTGGGACGTCACAGAGGAGCTGGTCTTGGTGGCGGCAATGATGAGCGCGAACAAACCCTTAACCAACTTCTTGTCGAAATGGATGGCTTTGAAGCCAATGATGGGGTGATCCTCATTGCGGCCACCAACCGTCCTGATGTTCTTGACCCCGCTCTTTTAAGACCCGGTCGTTTTGACCGACAAGTGGTCGTTCCTAACCCTGATGTGTTAGGACGTGAAAAAATCTTGGCTGTTCACGCCCGTCATGTTCCTTTGGCGGATGATGTGGACCTTAAGGTCATTGCCCGTGGCACCCCTGGATTTTCAGGAGCTGATTTGGCAAATCTTGTTAATGAATCGGCTCTTCTGGCTGCCCGCCGAAACCGTCGCACTGTCTCTATGTCTGAGCTGGAAGAAGCCAAAGACAAGGTAATGATGGGCAGTGAGCGACGTTCCATGGTCATGACTGAAGAAGAAAAACGCCTCACCGCTTATCATGAATCAGGACACGCGGTGGTGGCTTTTCACTCACCCGCTTCTGATCCTATTCATAAAGCCACCATTATCCCGCGTGGGCGCGCGTTAGGAATGGTCATGCGCCTTCCTGAAGGCGATCGTGTTTCCATGTCCATTGAAAGACTGCAGGCTGATTTGGCTGTTGCCATGGGTGGCCGTATCGCTGAAGAAATGATTTTCGGCCCAAATAAAATAACAACCGGCGCCTCTTCCGACATTAGTATGGCCACCCAAATGGCTCGCCGCATGGTAACCGAATGGGGGATGAGTGAAAAACTTGGTCCCATTACCTATGGAGAAAACAGTCAAGAAGTTTTCCTTGGCCATTCAGTGGCGCAACATAAAAATGTTTCAGAGGCCACAGCACAACTTATTGACGAAGAAGTCAAACGCATCGTTGAAGAGGGATATAAACGAGCTGAAAATATCTTAACAAAGCACCGCAATCATCTCGAGCTTTTGGCAAAAACATTATTAGAATTTGAAACCTTAAGCGGCGATGAAATTAATGTCCTCCTTAAGAAAGGCAAACTTGACCGCGCCAAGCATGCTTCAGGTCCTGAAATGCCCCTGTCTTCTTCTATTCCTTCAGGAGGCAAAAAATCCCCCCCTAAAAAGAAGAAAATAACACCAAAAAAACCTGCAAAAACCACTCCTGTTCAAAGCGGGGCTTAAGAGGATTATCTCTCTCTCCACATACTGTACAGTATGTAGTGAAATGTTCATTAATTTCCAAAATTTTTAAAGGAAGAGCTCCCCATACATAGAGCAAAGAGAATCCGATTGACGCCCCTTGCGAAGACTTATATCTTGAGCTCAACAAACGAAAGACTAGCTTACCCGAAAAATTTCAAGGATTCGGGTAGGCAACCAAGCGGCGAGTCCAATGAGCGTAGTCACCTACGCGGCAGAGGGCGAGTTCTGAAGGTTAACGCACCCGAAACTTGAAAGGCGAAGGGTATATGAGTTTTTACAAGTCCATAGCTACAGTAGGAGGATTCACCTTTGCAAGCCGCCTAACAGGATTTGTTCGGGATGCACTTATTGCGGGTATTTTGGGTGTGAGCGGCATCACAGATGCCTTTTTTGTCGCTTTTAAACTTCCTAATTTTTTTCGTCGTTTTTTTGCAGAAGGGGCCTTTAATGCGGCCTTTATTCCGTTGTTCTCAGGGATTCTTGTCTCCTCAGGTCCTATGGCAGCGCGACTTTATGGAGAGAAAATTTTTGCCCTCCTTCTTTTTACGTTGACGGGATTCGTCCTTCTTATTGAGCATTTCATGCCAACGGCTGTTTTTTTGTTTGCCCCTGGGTTTGAATCCACGCCCGAGCGGTTTGATTTAGCAGTGACCCTCTCACGTATTACCTTTCCTTATATTTTGTTCATCTCTCTTGCTTCCCTTTTAAGCGGTATTTTGAATTCCATGGGAAAGTTTGCAGCTCCCGCGGGCACACCTATCATCTTAAATTTAACAATGATCGCAGCCCTTCTTATGGCTTTATTGGAATGGATTTCTCCTGGAAAGGGGCTGGCCTGGGCCGTCTTCATTGCGGGCGTATTGCAATTAGGGTGGCTGTGGGTTTCCTGCCATTTTCAAAAAATGGGCGTTAAGATTGTTCTTCCTAAATTAACGCCGGAGGCCAAGTCTCTTATTCGTTTAGGAATCCCTGGAGCCATCAGTGCCGGGGTTATTCAAGTCAACCTATTTATGGATATGATCTTTGCCTCTTGGCTGCCAACCGGGTCGGTATCCTATCTTTTTTATGCGGATCGACTGAATCAACTTCCTTTGGGGGTGATTGGCATTGCCATCAGTACAGCGCTTCTCCCTGAACTTTCCAAACATATTAAAGCCGGGAAGATAGAGGAGGCCCATCACAGACAGAATCGGGCCATTGAATTTGCCCTGACTATCACGTTACCTGCGGCCGTAGGATTAATTATTTTAGGTAAGCCAATAGTCACATTTTTGTTTGAACGTGGCGCCTTTTCTCTGGAAGATAGCCAGGCAACAGGAATGACCCTTGCCGCCTTTTCCTTAGGGTTGCCGGCCTATGTTTTAGTCAAAATTTTAAGCACCCAGTTCTTTGCGCGCCAAGATACAAAAACGCCGATGAAAATAGCCATTGGGGCGGTTGGTCTCAATTTTATATTGAATTTCCTTCTTATTGGTCCTTTCAGCTATATAGGACTTGCCTTAGCAACGGCTTGCGCAGCATGGTTTAATGCGGCAGCTCTAGGAACGCTTTTGTTGATGAAACAATGGATGATCTTTGATGAGAGATTTAAAAAAGTGGTGCCGCGTCTTTTGATGGCTTCCTTGCTTATGGGTCTCTGTTGCTATGGTTTTCAATTTATGATGCCTTTCCCAAAAACATTGCTAATGCGGGGAGGGGTTATAAGTTTATGGATTGGGGGAGGATTCTTGAGTTATCTTATGGCGACTTGGCTCGTTGGCGCGTTCCAATTAAAGGATTTCCAGAAAATTTTAACAAAGCATACCT
>JAKFXB010000116.1 GCA_021731585.1 Alphaproteobacteria bacterium | reverse complement strand
ATCAAGAGCTTTTCCTTGAGAAATCCCTTGAGTCACATCAATAAGAACCATATCCCCCAGCTCTTTAAGCCCTATAAGATAGGCAAGCGTCCCTCCGATTTGACCGGCACCGACAAGGGCAATTTTTGGTCGCGACATTCTTTTATTCCTATTTTTTACTCTTTATAAATTATTACTCTCTTTCACCTGTTCCGACAAGCCAGATGCGCCACTTTCATGAAACTTCTCCTTCAAAAAGGCGCCTCCCATCCCCAAACCTCGTGCGTCAATTCCATGTCCAAGATCAGGAAGGAGGGAAAGAGTTACCGGAACGCCCAAAGCTTTCAGAGCCTCTTCCGCGGCTTGGGAGGCTGATGCGGGCAAGACTTGGTCCTCTGTTCCATGAATCAACAAAACGGGTGGCAGAGCTACTTTTAATTCCATTGGATCATTAAGAAACGCGCCCGAGTAGGCAACAACTCCAGCGGATTGAGGACGATGAAGAGCCACATGAAGGGCCAGCATGGCCCCTTGGGAAAATCCAACAAGGGCGAGCTTATTGGGCGGAAGATTATGGGATTGCAAAAGCCCGTCCAGGTAACGGTTAAAGGCAGGCGTCAGCGCTTGAATTTCTTTTAAAATACGTAAAGGCTCCCAATCCTTTAAACCAAACCACTGATTTCCCGAAGGATTCATCTCGCACGCCACAGGACCGTGGGGTGCCACAAAAAGGGTATTTGGCAAGAGAGAGGCCCAAGACCTTCCCAAAGAAAGCAAATCCTCGCCATCCGACCCATAGCCATGAATCAGAACAACGATGGAATCGGGCTTTCCCCCAGAGTCAGGACCAAAGCTAGGACCGGAAAAAGTGGCATTCATATGTGTCTCTCCTTGTGAAAAATTTTGTCCTCCCACAATACAAATTCCCAGAGCAAAGGCAAGGGCCGGCCCCAAAGGAAATTTCGGTCCTTTCTTCAATACCTTCCATAAAAGGGCCATCAGGACACCTCCCAGACCCGTGAGAATAAGAAAAAGAGGAATTTGAGAGAAATGTAGCCAGAAGCCCGAAGCCCCCATAAGTTTAACGTCACCAAGCCCAAGCCACTCCTTCCTTCGCACCAGAGGGTACAGTTTATAAAGGCCATAACTAATGACTCCAAGGATCACCACAGAAGGAAGGGTTTCAATACCTCCATAAAATAGCCCCAAAAGTGCCACACTCTCGACAAGAATATTGGAAATGATACCTTTCCGGATATCTTGGACGCTGACAACCACCAAAAGAACCAGAAGGAGGCCGATTAAGAAATAAGGATAAGAGAACATAATAAAATCAATGGTAGCGTTGATAAAGTTAGTGTTGATAAAGTTCATATCTTAAATTTCCTTTACGTTTATTGTTGCCTCAAATTTCATCAAATTTTGAAAGATCAACCAACAAACCCCCGCCATCAAGATAAGTAAGAGAGCCAGCACTACAAGGGTGGAGTCATCAAGAAAACTTCCTACAAATCCCCCCGTTGCAAAAGCTGTCATATTTAAAAAACTTCTTACAGCAGAAGCAGCCCCCCTGTCCTCTTCAAATCTCTGCAAAGCTCGGGACACGGAAGGTCCCCAAACGATGGAAGTTCCAAAGAAATAAAGCCCCATCGCAAGAGCAATTAACAGAGGGTATGTCGCCATAAATAAACTTATAAAAAGCATAAAAAGACCAGCGACAAAAGTGATTTTAAGACCAAGAGCAAGAGTACAGTTAATATCAACACGCTTCAAGATCCAAGGCGTAACAACAGCCCCTAAAACATAAAAAGCGGCACTCGTTGACAAATAAAGGCCAAAAACATTTGGGGAAATATGCAATGTGTTTTCAAAATAAAAAGGGACTATGGTCAAATAACACCACTCCACGGACCCTAAAAGAGAGAAAAAGGAGATGTAAAAAAGGAACGATTTATCCGTTATAATTGCCCCATAAGTTTTCAAGGTAGTCAGAGGAGACATCTTTTTACGCCCTGAAACAGGCTTTGTCTCAGATTTTGAATAGAGCATCAAAAAAAGAGTGAAAACAGCGCACATAAAAATAACAAAAAAGTTTCCTTGCCATCCAAAGGCAGTTTGAATGTATCCGCCTAAGGCCGGCGCAAGTAGAGGAGCAATACAGCTAACGCTTCCTGCCCAAGAAATAAACTTTGCTCCTTCATCAGCAGGATAAATGTCTTGAAGAAGCGCCCATCCCACAACGGAGGAAACAATCGCGCCAAAACCTTGAAGAAACCGCGCACATAATAAAAAAGTAAGGGAAGGCGCAATCATACAAGCTGCTGTCCCTGCAGCAAAGAGCGCCATCCCCCAGAATAAAATTCTTTGACGACCATAAATATCAGACAGGGTTCCCATAAAGGGGGCGGCAATCAGAGAGCCCATCAAATACATAGGAACGAGGAGCTGAGTTGCATCCACACTGGCAGAAAAATAGGTAACCATGCTAGGTAGGCTAGGAAGGAATATATCGGTTGCTGCAATAGTGGCCAAGGAGGCCACCATCACGACGATCGTCTGTAGGGTACGCGAATTCATTTGCTTCTCATTGAACTATTCACACGATCTTATAACACAAAAGTTATTCATGGGAATGGACTTTAAGAAATCCCTAATCTGCCGACCATTTCAGAACTAGAAAGTCAAGGCTTTTCTGGGAACTCATCCCCCCTTTAGCATGGTTTTTAAATTATCTAACCTCAAAAACAAGGAAATGATTGATTATTTTTATCATCAACCTTTCCTCATAAAGAAAATTTGAAATAATTTTTTTATTTCCTTAAAAATTTCTCTTGCCAAAATATTTTTTTCCCCACATATTCACCTCACCTCACTCTGAGGGATTTAATATGGAGAAAATTATTATGAAGTCATTTTTGTACACAATCGCTGTTCTTTTCGGCGTTATAACAGTTGCTAAAGCTACAGAACAAAAAGCTGCTGATGAAGCTATTGTTGAAGAAGTTTCTGCTCCTGTTGAAGCTCCTGCTGAAGAAGTTAAACAAGAAGAAACAAAATAAGTTAACTAACTTAAGTTGTTAAGAAGGAGGGAATGCTAGGCACTTCCTCCTTTTTCTTGACCGATTTTAAGAAGTCGTGTACTTCCTCATATATGACAATTGCACGCTCTAGAAACACATTTTTTTCTTTTTTTCGTGTCCGGCTTTTTGAGCTTTTCGGGCTCAGCCTTTTTCTTTTTTCTCTTACTCTCCTCATTGCTCTTTTAACCCATACACCAACAGACCCTTCTTGGAATCTTGCTGCCAGTAGTGAGACTTTAAATTTTTTAGGATCTTTTGGCGCCAATATTAGTGATCTTTTCCTCCAACTTTTTGGCCTCTCAAGCTATGTTCTTGCTTTTTTCTTACTCGGTATAGGTGTGGGATTAATAATCCACCTGAAAAAAAGCTCTCTTTTAATAAAGAGCATATTTTTTCTGATTGGATTTTTATGTCTTTTGATAAATCTTTCTTTATGGGGTAGAGGAGGAGCTATCGGTTTTCTTGTCTTGAAAAACCTCAAAGATCTTCCTCTTTCCCCCTTCAATTTTTCCCTTATCCTTTCCGTGAGCGGCTTTTTATTTCTATTTCTTGCAAGCGGTCTCAAGCCCTCTCATATCAAGAAGATCATCGGGCGCATAAAAATAAGACCTGTCAAGATTAAATCCGTTAAAAGAGTTCCTCCTTCTCCCTTTGAAAAAGCGACATCTCCTACCAAAACTCTCCCCAAGGACATTTCCCTTAAGATTGTCGAGTATGCTTCAGAGACACCTAAAAAAGAGGCGCAACAGATCCCCGTTCCTCTCAAAACATCTTTGGGAGATGATCCTTATCATTTACCGCCCCTTGAACTTCTCTACAGACCCACTTCTTCTTCCCATAAGCTTGATTTTGACGAAGACTCTCTGCAAGAGAATGCAGAAAAGCTTGAAGCGGTCCTGAATGATTATGGGATACGGGGTGAAATCGTTAGCGTCAGGCCGGGCCCCGTGGTTACCCTTTATGAACTTGAACCCGCCCCAGGATTAAAATCATCCCGAGTTATCGCTCTTGCCGACGATATTGCCCGCTCTATGAGTGCAATTTCAACGCGCGTTGCCGTTGTTCCTGGAAAAAATGTTATTGGAATTGAGTTGCCCAATAAGCTGCGTGAAACTGTGCACTTGAGGGATTTGTTGGCTCATGACGATTATGAGAAGTCTAAATCCCATCTCGCCCTTATTTTAGGTAAAGATATCAGTGGCGCCCCTATCATTGCTGACCTGGCCCGCATGCCCCATTTACTTGTGGCAGGAACAACGGGGTCAGGAAAATCAGTGGCTGTAAACGCTATGATTCTGTCCCTCATTTATCGTTTACCTCCTGAACGGTGCAAATTCATCATGATTGATCCTAAAATGTTAGAGCTTTCCATTTACGATGGTATTCCCCATCTGCTAGCCCCTGTTGTAACTGAGCCAAAAAAAGCTGTTGTGGCGCTCAGGTGGGTCGTACGGGAGATGGAAAGTCGTTATCAAGCCATGTCAAAACTATCTGTGCGCAATATTGAGGGTTACAATCAACGCATCCTTGAAGCCAAAACCAGAGAAGAGGTTTTATCACGCAGCGTTCAAACAGGTTTTAATCCTGATACTGGAAAGCCCGTTTATGAAGAACAGCCTCTTCCCATGGAGCCGCTTCCCTTTATTGTGGTCGTGGTGGATGAAATGGCGGACCTTATGCTGGTGGCAGGCAAAGAAATTGAATCAGCCGTTCAAAGGCTTGCCCAAATGGCACGTGCGGCTGGAATCCACCTGATTATGGCCACCCAACGGCCTTCTGTGGATGTCATCACAGGAACCATCAAAGCTAACTTCCCAACACGCATCAGTTTTCAGGTCAGCTCAAAAATCGATAGCCGTACCATTCTAAATGAGCAAGGCGCTGAACAACTCCTCGGACAAGGAGATATGCTCTACATGGCCTCAGGCGGACGCATTTCTCGTGTTCATGGCCCTTACGTGGGAGATGGAGATGTAGAGAAAGTTGTCTCCTTCTTGAAATCCCAAAGCATGCCTTCTTATATAGAAGATATTACGGTTGACTCTTCTTCACCTGAGTTAAACTTTGGGGAGGAGGGTGGAGATAAAAATGATGCCCTTTATCAGCAAGCCTTAGCTCTTGTATACCGTGAAGGAAAGGCGTCAACAAGCTTTATCCAGAGGCATTTAAAGATTGGGTATAATCGCGCTGCGTGCTTAATCGAACAAATGGAAGAAGAAGGGATTGTCAGTTCCCCAAATCACGTTGGAAAAAGAGAAGTCTTAAGTAGGGCTTCTTAAGAGAGATGAATATGAAATTAAAAACCTTAGTCCTAATTTTTGGCCTTTTTTGCTGTATTACCAAAGAAGCCATGGCGCTTGAAGGAACCCAAAACTTTGAAAATTACCTTAACTCCCTAAAAACCCTTTCAGGGAATTTCATTCAAAGAAATAGTCATGGACAAACTTCTTCAGGAACCATCCAAATTTCTCGCCCTGGAAAGATGCGTTTAACCTACAACCCTCCCTCTCCCCTTTTAATTGTGGCCGATGGAAAATGGTTAGTCACCAAAGATCGGGACACAGATCAAGTCGATTATGTCTCCCTAGAAAACACACCCGCCGCCTTTATATTACGTCCTCACATCCGTTTTAGTGGTGCGGATATGGAAGCCATCAGCGTCGTTGCCAAGGGAAAAGAAACAGAAGTTTCTCTTGTTCGTACTGAAGATCCCGATGGGGGCTATATCACCCTTGTTTTTCAAGAGAACCCCATGACACTAAAAGAATGGCGCATCGTTGATGCTCAAGGAGTTGAAACACGGGTTGTTCTTTCAAAGATTAAATCAAACATTCCCTTATCTACAGAGCTTTTTAACATTGAAAGCCCAAATATCATTCAACAGATTTTTTAAAAAATTTTCTTGTTTTAAACTCAAAAAATTATTGATATACTTCATCATATCTGCCTTATGAGTCTTTCTTTTATAACAAAAAACAAGAGGGAAGGTTGGCTCAAGAAAACAAAAAACAATCTTTTTCGGCTTTTTCTGAAATTTTAGCTTCATTGCTTTTAGAGAAAGGCATTTTATCTTCAGATCAACTCGATGTTGCCTTTAAAGAACAAAAGCTTCAAAAAGTCACTTTCGAAGAGTGCTTGTTAAATCTAGGCTTTCTGAGCGAAGCCGCCCTTACCGAAGCTCTTTCTACAGCCAGTGGATATTCAAAAATTTGTCTTAAAACTACATTACTTGACCCCGCCTTAAGATCCTTGTTCCCCCAAGAAGTCGCACGTTCCTTTTCCATGCTCCCTCTCTCCTTGGAGGGCGGAATCCTTCAAATCGCACTCTCAGATATTTATAATCTACCTGCACTTGATTATCTCCGTCACAAAATTTTAGAGGTTCAAGATGTTGTTCCTCGGCTTGCGCCTGAGACGGACATCAGAGAAGCTCTTGATCACTATTATGGGTATGATCTCTCCATTCCTGGTTTACTCAAGGAAATTGAAGGCACTCCCTCTCAAACCTATTCTAACGATGACTATGAAAACCCAACCGTTCGTTTGGTTAATGCTATCCTTATTGATTCTATCAAGATGAACGCTTCTGATATTCATTTTGAACCGGAAGGGGCTTTTATCCGTCTCCGTTACCGCATTGATGGGATTCTCTCGCAAATCTGTACTCTTCATTCTTCTTATTGGCCTTCGATTTGTGTTCGACTTAAGGTGATGGCTGAAATGAATATCGCCGAATCCCGGCGTCCTCAAAATGGGCGTATGACCTTTACCATGGGGCCAAGGGAAATTGACCTTCGTGTGGCTTCTCATCCCACAATCCATGGTGAAAATATTGTGGTCCGTATTCTAGATAAATCACGCTCCCTCCTAGCCCTTCATCAACTGGGTTATTCACAAAATATTATTGAGCAAATTAAAACATCTTTTTTGCGCCCAGATGGAATTTTTATTATTACAGGCCCCACAGGCTGTGGAAAAACAACTTCTCTCTATTCCATGCTTAGTTATATAAGTACACCTCAAATCAATATTATGACCCTTGAAGAACCCGTCGAATATCAACTACCCCTTATTCGTCAATCAGACGTACGCGATCAAAGTCGTATGAGTTTCGCAGATGGGGTGCGTTCCATTTTAAGGCAAGATCCTGATATTATTCTTATTGGAGAGATAAGGGATTCGGGAACAGCCCAAATGGCCCTCCGCGCTGCCATGACAGGACATCATGTTTTTTCAACGCTTCATACCAATGATGCTTTAGGAGCCATTCCCCGCCTTATTGACTTAGGCCTAACACGCCCCATGTTAGCAGGAAGCCTGATGGGCATCATCGCCCAGCGCCTTGTGCGTAAGCTTTGTCCTCTCTGTCGCACCGAAAAAGAAATTTCCCCAACTGAGGCCCTTTTACTTAATTCCTCTCCCAAAAAAACTTTCTTTTTGCCCAAAGGATGCCCATCTTGCCGAAACACAGGCTATCGAGGCCGAATTGCCATCGCCGAAATTCTTGTTTTTGACAAAGAGCTTGATGAGCTTCTTTTAAATACATCCTCTAGAAGCATCTTGAATCAAGTCGCGGAGAAAAAAGGATATATCCCCATGAAAGAGGAGGCGCGTCGACGGGTTTTAGAAGGCGATACAAGCCTTGAAGAAATTTTAAAAACCGTCGACTTAAGGGAGGGGACATGACACTCTATCGTTACAAAGCCTTTGACAAGGAGGGTGTTATTCACAGAGGAACCATTGAAGCCTCTTCACTTGAAACCCTCAGGAACTCTCTTTGCGCTCAAAACCTATCCTTGGTTTCTCACGCCAGAGATCTTTCCTTTTTCTTTAAAGGAAGTCCGCGCCCGAAAGCCCTCATGGACATTTGTTTACATTTAGAACAATTTGAAAATGCGGGAATCCCTCTTATTGAAAGTCTAGAAGAGCTTCAAAAAACTCAATCCTCACAAAAACTTAAATCAATTCTGGAAGAAGTTAAGACGAATGTAAAAGGGGGAAATCTTTTATCTCAAGCCTTTTCAAAGCATCCTCAGCTCTTTGATGCCGTTTTTATTGGGACGATTGCAGCAGGAGAAAAGACAGGAAAACTTACTCTCTCCTATCATCAGCTTTCTCAGTATTTAAAATGGCTTGATGAAATTCAAGCTCAAACTTTAAAAGCCTTTCGCTATCCCCTCATCATCACGGTTGTGCTTATAGCCATGCTTTTTATTCTCCTTGTAGTTCTCCTTCCCGAAATTGCCAAATTTATGGAGATGTCTTCAACACCTCTTCCTTGGTCTATCAAAATCCTTCTTGCTCTCTCTCATTTTATTACAAATCATGGGTTTCTTTTCTCTCTTCTCCCCCCCTCTTTAATTTTTTCTCTTATTGGCTTCTTTCATATTCACCCCAAAGGACCTTATTGGAAATCTCATTTTTTGGATCACATTCCTGGCCTTGGTCACCTCAGAAAAGCCCTGGAACTCACAAGGTTTTCTCACGTATTTGCTCTAACCTATAACAGTGGTATTAACATTCTTTATGCCCTTGAAACAACGCGAAATACGATAAAACCTGGGCGCCTTCATGAAACTATAAAGCTACTGGAAGCCGATATAAGAGAAGGACTTTCTCTTTCAATGGCTCTCCAAAAAACAAATCTCTTTCCTTCCTTCATGATCCACATGATTCAAATAGGAGAAAAAACCAGCTCTCTAGAAACAAGTCTTCTTTATATTAAGGACTCTTTTGATACAGCCTTAAAGAGGCGCGTTGATCATTTTATAGGACTCATTGAACCAACCATGTTTGTCTTTGTTGGCCTTATATTGGCATGGACTGTGTCTTCAATTTTTCTGCCTCTTTATGAAACCCTTTCAACTCTCGATCATTAAAAATGAAGATAAAATTCCTTCTCCTCCTAACCGACAACAAGGCAATTCTCTATAATCAAGCTTATGAAAATATACTAACCTGTGAGGGAAAGTTTGAAGAAATAAAGGAACAGATATCTAGCTTACTAAGAGATCTTCCAAAAGTTTCCTTTCATCTCCTTATAGATTTAACGACAAATTTTATTCATGAAGACACGTTACCTCGCCTT
>JAKFXB010000117.1 GCA_021731585.1 Alphaproteobacteria bacterium | reverse complement strand
AGACAAAAGGAAGAGAAGTTAAAACGGCAGCAGTTGCCCGGACTTCACCAGTTACTGACTTTACTTTTTTCCGTAGATTTTCGCGTGCACGAATGACATTCGCTAAATTTTCGGCAGAATCTGCTAAGCTTCCCCCCGTTTCTCTTTGTAAGACAAAGACAATTGCTAATAAACGAAATTCATTGAGTCCGATGCGATTAGACATATCTGCAAGAATTGCTTCTGTATTTTCCCCAAGACGCATTCTATCGCTTATAGTTTTAAAAGCGTTTCCGATAAGTCCTTTTTGCTGTTCTGCAACAATTTCAAGAGCTTTTTCAGTAGAAAATCCTGCGCGTAAGGCACGACGAATAATATCTAAGGCAATGGGAAATTCTTGTAAAAAAAGCTCCTTATTACGGTTTCTAAGATAGGAAATCCCTCCCCATGTAATCATGAAAGAAAGAACAACTCCTATTAAAAAAGAAAGTATTAATGATATGTTAAAAAACATATATAAAGAAATAAAAAGCAATAGATCAAGCATTATAAAGAATGCAGAGAATTGCATAGGAGATAATTTCAAACCTGCCTGTTGTAACCACTCATTGAGTCCTTCTATTTTTTGAAGCTTGCTCTGAAAAAAAAATTCGGAGGGATCTTCTTTTTTAATGAGGGGACTAGCTTCCCTTTTTTCCTCTTCTTGGGGTTTAAGAAGTTGATTTAATCGTTTCCTCCAATTGTCCTCTTCTGCTTTTTTTCTTTTGTCTATATATAAGTAATATACATAGCATATTAATACTAAAATAGCTGCTAGTAAGGGGTAAAAATGAGAATCTGAAATCATCAGTTTTTACCTATCAGTTGTTTGATCTCATTATCAAGACCATAAAACTTAGCCTTGTCAATAAAGCGAGGAGTTACGCCACAGGACTTAAATTCACCACGAATAAAAGTTTGTTTCGTTTCAACATCCACAACATCTTCTTTATATTCAAATTTAAAGAGGTCATGAGTCACAACGACATCTCCTTCAATTCCAGCAAGCTCTGTTATTTCAGTAACACGACGAATTCCATCTCGCATCCTTTCAGTCTGAATAATAAGCTGAACAGCGCCGGCTATAAGGGAACGAAGAACACGTAAAGATAACTCATACCCTGCCATAGACATCATATTCTCAAGTCTTATGAGAGCTTCTCGAGGACGATTTGCATGGATTGTTGACATGGATCCATCATGCCCTGTGTTCATGGCTTGAAGCATGTCTATAGTTTCTTCTCCGCGAACCTCACCTACAATGATCCTATCGGGACGCATACGTAAGGCATTACGTACTAAATCACGAATTTTGATCTCTCCTTCCCCTTCTATGTTGGGAGGGCGGCTCTCAAGACGAACGACATGGGGCTGTTGGAGACGAAGTTCTGCTGAATCCTCAATAGTTACAATGCGTTCTGTTGGATCAATAAGTTGAGACATTGCATTTAAAAGAGTCGTTTTACCTGAACCCGTTCCCCCAGAGATAAGAACATTTAGGCGGCATTTTGAAATAATTTTTAACAAGTCAGCCATATCTTGAGAAATATTCGAAGTTTCTACCATCCGATCAAGAGTTATGTTGACACGTGAGAATTTTCTAATAGAAATAGCCGTCCCATCGATGGCAAGCGGGGGCATTATAATGTTAACGCGACTACCATCAGCAAGACGAGCATCAACCATTGGACTTGACTCGTCCACGCGCCTTCCAACTCTGCTTGCAATACGTCTAGCAATTTGTTGAAGATGAGTCTCATCGTGGAATCTTATTTCACTTTCTTTTTGTAGTTTACCCTTACGTTCTGTATAAATTTTATCAGGACCATTAATTAATATATCTGTAATTGAATCATCATGAATCAGGACTTCAAGCGGCCCTAGACCAATCATATCATCGACCAAGGAGGCAGCAAGTTGCCTTTGTTCTTTCATATTGATTTGAATGTCATTAGCAATGGTGAATTCGCTAATAAAGCTCTCAATTTCTTTTAAAAGCCTCTCTGGAGGCATTTGATTGGCTGCCACCAAATCGATTCTTTCCATAAGAGATTCATAAGCTGTGAGCTTAAATTTTTTAAATAAATCTTCTTGCGAGGTTGAATTTGTGGAACTTCCCAGAGCAGTTGCCCCTTCTTTAGGTGGGCTCACAACTAAAGAAGTCTTGTTTTCAACCTCACCCCTTGATTTTCGACCAAATCCGCCCATATCATGCTCGTACCCTTTGATTTTCTTACTTAATTATAGGATATAAAAATTAAAATTTCTTAAAGATTTATCTTTTAAATAAATTCCAAATAGAATTTATTACTTTTTCCTCATTCTTAATACCTTGTATGTTATTTGCAAGCTCTTGAATTGGCCTTGTCAAAGGTGTATCTACCTCAAGGATTGTTTTGCCAGCATCAATTAATTCATTATTGATTGAAACCTCATAAGGAATGAGATGATCAACTTTACGTTTCAGGGTATTCTCAAAATCTTCAGGAAAAAGCTTTCCTTTTCCCTCTTTTACAAATTTATTGAGAACTAAAATAAGACGATGATTTAGTTGATCCTCTCCAAAATAACGAATAATACGTCCTGAATCTCTAAGGCCAGCTAAAGAAGCTTCTGTAATTAAAATACGAACATTTGAACGTTGAAGAATAAATCCTGCAGCTTCATCGAAATTATGGGGGATGTCTACAATAACATAATGAAAGAGTTTTGAAAGATAACTTAAAAGCTGCTCTATGCTATTTTGACTATAGTTCTTAATTTCATTTATAGGTACCTCTGAACTTAAAACATTTAAACGCTCATTAACCGCAATAAAAAGCCTTTCAAGAAATAATTGATCAACACGTTCAGGGTCTTCGAGAGCGGCATTCAAACCATCATTTGACTTTAAATTAAAATATAGCGTTACTGTTCCAAAATGGATATCCATATCAACTACAATAACACGGCGGAATCTTTCATTTGCAAGGATTGCTGCTAGGTTTGTGGTTAGGAAAGACGTCCCCACACCCCCTCGAGCTCCTTGTACGGTAATAATTTTTCCTAATTTAGTTTTACTCGTTTTGTCCCCTTCGTCTCCAAATATCATACTTTTTAGAGCTCGACTGATAATTTCTGCAAACAGAGGTTTGACGAGGTATTCCATAATCCCTAATTTCATGAGATCACGATAAAGGCCTACATCATTTCGCACTCCGATAGCTAGAACGCTTACCCCAGGTTCACAAACTTCAGATAGTTTTGAAAGGTCAGAAATAGGGAGGTCTGATTTAGAAATATCAATGATAAGGTACTGAGGTGATCTGTTATGAGAGAAAAATTCAATAGCCTCCTTAACCCCACCTTGAAAAACTTCACTGTTTTCTATGCTAGTTTCTCTTAAACCTTCTTTAATAGCATCTGTAGTTTTTTGATCTTCAAGAAATGCTATAAGTCTTTTAGGTTTTTCCTTATTTTTTGATGGAGCCATTAGTAACTTCCCGTGCTACTAGTAGAACTTGATGAAGCCGCTGCTCCGGTTGAAGCTCCCTCACTTGGAGAAACGTTAGTTGAAGTATCCAAGAGCGCTTTAAGGTTGTCTTTGCGATAACGATCAACGCCAGCGGCCATAACAGCTCCATCAGACGCTCCCAAAGAACGGCCCTTAATAAGGTCGCGAGGATTGGCCAACATCATCCCTAAATTCGCCGTTGTTGCACATCCAAAGTTGCTGGGTGCATGGGCCTGTCTTGCATCTCCAATAGGTTGTGAAAAATCTGCACATGACGGAGGAATAACAAGATACTTCTCAAGGATCAGGCATACTCCTGATGAAGAAGAGCTCGTACTTCTATGTCCTTTTTCTACAGGCTCAACAGTGATCATATCATAGGAAATACCATACTTAACGAGCACACGTTGGATATCCTTAATTCTCTTTTTTGAATGTCCATCACACTCTTCAAGAGTAATAGAAATTGCTGAAGGGTTTTCAGCATTGGCTTTGAGAAATCTAATAAGTGAATTAACCTCCGTCTCTGGAAAAAAATTACTTTTAGAAGGATAATGAATCGTATGGTAAAATACAGTTCTCTCCACTTTATTTTCTTTAGGACTTTCAGCGGGTGTCCAGTCTACTATTTCTGGAGCACACCCTGAGAGTAAAGTTAGAAATAATAGGGCGCTATATTGAATAAATTTCATTTTTCCTCTCTCTATTCCACACTAAAACCAGCAGGACCTATCAAACGCACTCCAGAAGGACCATAAGCAGGGGCTTTGCCTTTTTGAGGTGTTTGTTTAACAAGACGGCGTTCAAGAATCTGTTCTACAAAAGTGGCATAATTCAAACCATCTGTCGGAAGGGCCATCTCTTTTCCTGAAGTAGGTTCAACAAGATAAGGCGTGACTAAAATGACAAGCTCTGTATCTCCCCTATCAAAGGCATTGGATCTGAATAAGGCCCCTAAGACGGGAAGGTCAGCCAATCCTGGCAATCCTTCAATTTGAGAGCGAACTGTATTCTTCAAAAGGCCTGCAATAGCAAAAGTTTGACCACTTCCAAGTTGAACAGTCGTCTCAGCTCTCCGTGTTAGAATACCAGGAACTTTGACGTTAAATAAGGTAATACCTGAAAGAGGATCTAATTCACTGACTTCAGGACGAACGCGCATGCTAATTAGATTTCCATCAAGAACAGTAGGCGTAAAAGCCAGACTCACACCATATTGTTTAAATTGGATGGTTATATTTCCAAAATTACCTTGCGGAACAGGATAAGGAAATTCACCTCCTGCAAGAAAAGTTGCTGTTTCTCCAGATACAGCAATAAGATTGGGCTCAGCTAAAATGGTTATTAAACCCTCGTGGGCAAGCAAATCAATAGCACCATTAATATCAACATTAGCATTTTGATAACCAAAACCTATGGCACTGATATTATCAATACCTTGAGGAGTTGGTCTTTGAAATATGGAAGTTACATTGTTTGTTGCAATAGGAGTGGCTGTAAAAGGGGCACGATTTCCCAGAGCTCCAAATTTAAAATTTCCTGTATTTCCAATGACATCTTGCCAGTTAAATCCAAGCTCATTAATAACGTTTCGTGCAACTTCGGCAACTTTTACTCGAAGGTTAACCTGAACGGGTGGTTTAATAGTAAGTCGATTAATCACAACTGAAGTGCTCGTTTGTGAATCGTTTTGCGTGCCTCCTTGTGTACCTCCTTGATAATTATTAAGGTAGTTTTGAGCAAGAGATCTTATATCATCGGCAATTTTTGGCGAGTCTACAGGCCCTTCCAAAAGAACACCTCCAGGTATCGCTGTAACTTCAATAAGTTCATGTGGATCATAGGGGGCGATTAATTTTCTTAAATTGGTAAGGTTAGTGCTGACAATGATCTCTGCATTAAGAATTTCTTTTCCTTTATTGTTTAGGGCAAAAAGCCTTGTAGAGCCCGTACTTTTTCCAAAAACGTAAGCTGTTGTTTTGTTGCTCAGTTGAACATCAGCAATATCTGGATTGGCAATAAAAATCTCTGAAACTTCCGCATCAAACTTAATAAGCTGAGCTCCATCAATATCAACATGAATATTTTTAGAACTAAGTGGTGATAAAAAAGCTATAGTGAAGGTAATAGCAAAAAAACTCTGTTTCCCTGTTTTTCTTAGCTTTTTTATAACTTCTTTTATCATTAATTGCTTACCTTATGACTATATGTTCGCTTTTTTATTTATTTACTTGAATTACGGTTTTTTCTTTGCCCCGCATGAGAGTCACTATACCTGTAAGAGGATCTTCTTCCGTTGCCACCTCCTTGTTTGAAATGCCATGCAAACTTAAACTTAGCGATCCTTCCTTAGCTGCGGCCGTAATAAGTTCTGCCTGACTAGGAGTTACCTCAAGGGTAGCCACTTTGGGAACGGGGGTGGTACTATTGACTGGTTTTTGAGCAGATTCTCCCATGACTGTATCGAGGGCGAGTACTTTTATATTGTTAACTACCGCTGTTGTTTGCCCATATTGCTGCGCGGCGGAAGGTGTGATGGTTTTTGATAATAGAACGTCAACATAATCCCCAGGTTGAATTAGCCCACTACTTATAGCTTGCGGCGTTACATCAATAGAGACAGCCCGCTTTCCTGGAGGAAGAAGAGCTGCCAAAACGCTCTTTTCACCCGGCTGGACTAAATTTGTAATAACAACAGGCTCTCCCTTATCAATATGCTCAAGAAGAACGGAACCAGTTAAACCGTCAAGTTGAACGGACCCTTCTTGAATGTAACTGTCATTAAGCGAATTATTTGGCCAAGGTTGCCACACTAAGTCTCCTGGTTGAATTTTAACTCCCGTATCTAAAGATTTGTTGGCAACAAGAATTTTTAAAGCTTTAGCTTCCTGAACTACAGGCGCTTCTTTTGAGGCTTCTTTTGTAATTAAAAAATATCTGGTTAAAAAGGCGACTGCAATCGCAAGAACTAAAGCAAGCACTAATCCTATGATATCCTTAAATTTCATCTCATTATCTCTCCCACCTATTATAAAGTAGAGATCATCATAATGATGGCTCCAGTCGCAATTGCAACTCCATACGGAATTGTCCTAGGCTTTATGTGCTCACGTTTCCCTTTTTCAGGTCCGATGCCACTTCCTATCCAGATAGATTCCAAGAGAGGGAAGCGCGCTTCCAATTTTTGAATGAACGCCCATGTCAGATCGGAAAACCTTGAGAAAGGATATTGCGCAATAAGATATATAAGAGCCAATCCTCCCCCTGCGATCGATGTATATAGGACAAATGGAATAACATCAGGGTACCCCATCCATAAGGCAACGACAGCAAAGTATTTGGAATCTCCAGCCCCAAAAATCTTTGCTAGGAAGAGAGTAAGGCACACAAGAAAAACAGCTCCAAACGTGATAAAGGAATTAATAATCTCATTTAAACCTAAGGTAAAAGGAGCAGTAAGACCAAAAAGTACTAATAGCGCCATTAAAAGGAGATTGGGTATGCGATAAAAACTAAAATCATAAACACCAATAAGTGCATTTATAAAGATAAAAAGTATTTTTATAGTGAAAATCATCATCTTTCCCCTCTAATTTCTTTCTTGCCATCTGCGTGTTTGATCTAAAGGAGGGGTATTGTTTTTAGGAATGATGCCCACATAATCCTTAGTTTCACGAATAGCTTCTATATACGATAAATTGTTTGTGACCATATCGTCGGATAAATCAACACGCCCTATTTTTTTCGCCATAGCTCTATCTCCAGCAAGTCCATAAGCTAAAGAAAGATTTTGCCGCACGCGCGGAGTTGCATTGGGTGAACGAGAAAGCCTTTCGAGAATACGAATTGCCTCCCCCTCATTTCCTGCAAGGGCCATAGAAAGGGCTAGATTGCTTTCATAGGAGATGGCTAAAGGATCCATTTCCATCGCTGCCCGGTAATTTGCCTGTGCATCTACATGATTTCCTAACATATCTTGTGCAATACCATAGCCATTAAGGGCTTTAGCGAAACGTGGATTCAGACAAAGGGCTTTTTCAAAAGCTTCCAAAGCATTTTCAGGTTGGTCCATCACAAGAAAAACCATACCGAGCCCTGTATAAGGCCCTGCAAATTTTGGAAACATAGTGATGGCTTTATCAAAAGTTTCCTTTGCTTCTGGAATAACATTAGCATCTAAAAGAGAAAGTCCCAAACCCATATAAGCCGCTTCACACGAAGGATTTCCTCTAACTTCACACACAGCACTTTCTCTAATTATGTTTCTATAATCATGAATTGCCTGAGGGAGATCTCCCCGAGCCCTCGCCATTTGAGCAGCTGCTAAATCGGGACAATCCTCTTGAGGCGGCGAAATAAAATCTGTCGCACACCCTGATAAGAGTCCAAAAAAACCCACTGTAAATAATGCCTTAAGACATCTCACGTCAAAAACCTCTGCATAGATTGTAAAATTTAAGAAAACTTAACATAAATTTTTTTAAAACCATAGGGCTAAATTTTTTTACAGGTTCCTAAAGAGAGAAGTTAAGACTTAAGATAAATTGCTGGACAGCGACTCATAATTTATGAGAAACATAAAAATGTTTCCAAAGATAACATCAAAGGCATCAAAGCCTCTTCCCTCTATTCCCCTAAGCATTTGGATCTTAGGAAGCGTTTCGTTTTTAATGAAAATTTCTTCCGTGATTGTTTATAGTCTCACTCCTTTATTTGTGACCCAAGTTTTAGGAGCAAGTACTCTTGCTATAGGGTTTTTAGAAGGGTTTGTAGAGGCGATTGCTCTTTCAAGTAAAATATTTTCAGGTATTTTGAGTGACTGGATTCATAAAAGAAAGGGAATAATTGCCTTTGGATACGTTCTCGCTTTTATTTCTCGACCCCTCCTTGCTCTAGCAACGACAATGGGAGGCGTTTTTCTGGGGAAAGCTTTTGATCGTGTGGGTAATGGACTTGATGCGACCCCTAGGGACGCCTTGGTGGGAGATCTTGCACCTCCCGAAATAAAAGGGGCTTGTTATGGTTTAAGAGAGTCTTTATCTCGAGCGGGTGCATTTGTGGGATCGTTGGTTGCTGTTGGACTTCTGTGGGTAACGCAAAATAACTATCCTCTTATTTTTTGGATAGCCTCGATTCCTACGATCCTTGCTCTTTTTCTTCTGATGGCCTTTGTTAAAGATCCTTTAAGTGAAAAGTTTCAAAAGAAAAAAACGAAAAAACATTTAGAGTTCAATGATATCATAGCTCTTCCTTTAAGGTTTTGGTTGACAATTTGTTTGAGTGGACTTTTTATGCTTTCAAATTTTTCCGGAGCGTTTTTAATTTTAAAAGCCGAAAGTACGGGATTGGATATTTATCTTATCCCTCTTGTGATGGTAATCCAAAATATAGCTACAGCTTCCACAGCTTATCCTGTGGGATACCTTTCTGATAGAGTAGGACGCCGTTCTATGATGGCATTAGGTATCTCCCTTGTCGTGATCTCTGATCTTTTTTTAGGTACTGGACAAACCATTTATTTTGTTCTTTTTGGGGTATTTCTTTGGGGAGCTCAAATGGGAATTACGCAAAGCCTTTTAGCTATATTTTTAGCTGATACTTGTCCTCAAGATTTGAGAGGGACAGGTTTTGGTTTATTTCACCTTATCAATGGGTTGTGCCTTAT
>JAKFXB010000118.1 GCA_021731585.1 Alphaproteobacteria bacterium | reverse complement strand
CCGTACTTCCTCACAGGCGTGGGTCGAAGGACGCGAGATGGCTAAAAGTTCTTTTATTTCTTTAAGAGTAAAACCCAAAGCCTGGGCCCATTTTATAAAATTGATACGGCTTACAGATTTTTTTGAATAATGACGATAGCCGTTTGAGCGCCGCTCGGGAATTTCGATAAGCCCTTGACGCTCATAAATTCTTACAGTATCTACAGTTACACTAGAACAAGAGGCTACCTGCCCAATTGTATATCCTTCTCTCATTACTCCCATCCTTTTTTATATTATACACTCTAAATCTAAGATGAATGTCAAGAGTTCATAACATGATTTCAAGGTGATTTGTCCGACTTCTTCCCGATAGTATTTTCTAAAAATAAAATTCAAATAAAATGGGGGTTGACCCTGGACTAAGACCAGGGTGTAGAGTTTTTTTATAAACTCTGAACATAAGGGGAACATTCTATGTCTATAAGAAAACTTTTATTAGTTTTTGCCTTTATTTCTTCAATTTTTTCATCAACAGCTTTTGCTATGATGGATGATTTTTCAGACACTGACAAAAGGCAAATATGTAAAAATAAGAAAAAATGTCCAAGTGATTGTGAAGATAAAGTAGATAATAAATCTATTATAAAGGGAGAGGGTAAAGATAAAAATGCAAGTAATAGGCTTTGGTATGATGGAGGATGTTGTACAGGAGGTTGTTCAACGCAGGTAAATACATATCCAACAAGTCAAGGAGAATATGACGAAGAAATTGGCAGATACAATATATTTTATTCAAGTTTTTTAAATGGAGCAGCTTATACTTTACTTCCCGAACTCATTAGAGATACCCTAGAGTCTAGAGGATATTCTCGGGTTTCTAACGTTGTAGCAACGATAGTTCAAGGCGGAATGATTGTTTATAATACCTCATCTTATGCACCAGTTGTAGTAGGAACGTTGGTAAGAACAAGCTTTAGTCAATTAGGTTTCTCACAACAAGACTCAATCACTGCAGGAATTACAGCGTCTATTGTAATCAGTTTTTCTCAAAAATTAATCTTTAGTCAAGAAATGGTGCTTGATTGTTTAGTCGATGTTGGAATTGGTGTAGCTGGAAGTTATACGGGAAGCGCTCTGGCTCTTAAAGCAAAGTCTTGGGCTTATGAACTTTTTGGATATAACAAGCCTATGGTGCGTGAGAATATTCATCAGCCACCTAGCAATAAAATCTCCGAGTAGCGTATTAGCTAAACTATTTTTGATATTTCGTAAAAATAGGGAATAAAAAACATTAAATTCTATTCAAAAAAATAAAAAAGGACTTTTATTTATGTTAAAAAAGCTTTTTCAAGTATTTATCATTATTTATATAGCAACTATTATCACTTTGAAACCTGTCATAAGCATGATCGAAGAGGAAGACATAGAAGTTAAGGAACAGCGAAGCCTTTTACAAAATCGTAAAGATGTGGAAGAAGATAATAGACGCACAACACACTGGGGTCTTTCTCACTGGGTTTCTGGAATAGGGGAGTATTTTGAAAGATGTTTATGCTGTGGCATTGCTGAGAAGACTGATGGAATCTATATTCATAATATCACTAGAAATGGCCACACAAGCTCTCACAGCACTGATTGCTTTTTGGTTGATCCCGACACTGGTTGGTGTGACAACCCCATTACCGGCACCCTCTATTGCCCCTTGGTAACGATATTTCATCTCTGCTGTCTACCTATTGTTGCCTGCTGTTGTCGTGATGAAGATCACTGGGTGCTAATAAACAAACGACACTAAAGGTAAAAGGTAATAGTTTCTTATGAGTGTTGAATTAGCTATTTATAAGTCAGGACCCCTTTTACTTTTTAATAAGGTTAGAAAAGGTCTTATAGTTTTTATCACACCTGTCTTATACAGAACAAAGATAGAGAGCTACCAAAACGCAGCCTTCACCTTCGGTAAAATTAAAGTTAAGCACCTCGAAGAACGAGGATTTTGAGAAGATTTTATTGCAAGAGGCTTTGAGTCTGCGAATTTCTCCCGAGAATAGAAATAATCGGAGGTATTTTTTAGATTTTAAGGAGAGTATTCATGCTTAACTTTTGGCTTTTTCATACGCTTTAGACATGTTTATCCTGTCAAACTCTCAGCAGAATGTCTTGCTTCCCAAAACAGAAGTCTTTTCATATTATAACCAAGGTTGGCGAACCCAATCTTGACATTAGCTCGAGTCATTCCAATGGTTCTAACAAACAAGTCCATTTTATCTTTTTGCACGGCAAACACATGTTCTACTTTGCATCGTATTTTTGATTTTTTGCTGTTAGCTTTTAGAGTTCGTTGAGAAAAAGCCTTTCCTTTTGGCTTTTTCCGATGAATCCTTGACACAAATCCGTTGGCTTCCAAAAGGATTTCATTTTCTTTAGAACGATAAGCTGTATCTCCCCAAACGTTTCCAGCTGTATTTTCTTTATCCAAAAGATGCCCTAAGACCTTGCCATCATAACGACTGGCATCACTTGTATGAAATTTACGAACAAAGCCATACCGTTTATCCATTGAGATATGATTTTTATACCCAAAATAAGGCGTAGCAAGGTCAAGAGATTTTTCGCCTTCCTTCCCCTTAGCCTTGCTATACTTAACAACCCACCTAGCATCTCTATCCTTTTGAGATAACTTGGCGGGGTTCTTTTTCCATTTTTCAGGAATGTGGCCTTGTTTAGTGGTTTCCTTTTCTTCTTTTGTCATGCGCTGACGAGGGGCTGAAATAATTGAAGCGTCTACCACCTGTCCACTCATGGCTAAATATCCTTGGTTTTTTAAGGCTCGATCAAATGTGGAAAAGAGTTTTTCTATAAGTCCTTTTTGAGCCAAGCGTTCCCGATAAAGCCAAATTGTCTTGGCATCTGGAACAGATTGATTAAGGCTTAAATCTAGAAATCTCATAAAACTCAAACGATCTTTAATTTGATATTCCGTCTGATCATCTGAGAGAGTGTATAATGTTTGTAAAAGTAAGATCTTAAAAATTAAAACAGCATCATAAGGAGGGCGGCCACCTTTTGGTCTTTCTGAAAAGTCTAATCCTTGTTCAAGTTTCTGTCGAAAGAGCTCAAAATCAACAACTTCTTTTAACCTCTCTAATGGATCCCCAAATTTAGAGAGGCTCTCTAGACGGTGATTTACATCAAAAAGCCCAGGCTGTTTCATACATTTCACCGGTTGTTGCTACCAAAGAAATTATATCATTTCCTTTCGATTCTTACCTCAGGTTTTTAGAGGTGCTCAGTTTTGAAAGGTCCTCTATGTGAGAACTACAACAAGAGAGTTTTTTACGTCTGTAAAGAAAGTCTGTGCTCACCTTTCCTGTAAAGGTACGACCAGGATAACTTAACACATTAATCTGCGCTGATTGTCCAATTTTTACCTTCCCTATATCCTCTTCATAAAGAATTGCTAAGATCATGATTGGATCTCGATTGCTGATACTAAAAAGCGCTGTATTAGGTTGTACAGATTGTCCGAGTTTAACGTTACGCGCATCAATAACCCCATTGAGGGGAGCCATAACTTCAACACTCGGGGGAGGATCACCAACTAAAAATGATTGGACCTTTGCAAGCTTTTGACCTTTATGAACCATGTCTCCAACATTAGCATAAAGATCAGTTACTTGCCCGTTGATCCGAACGCTTGCATCAGCTTGAGAATTCGGCAAAGGACGTATTTCGCCATTTAATAACTTAACAATTGTGCAAGAGGTTGGGTGCTTGGTTGAACTGTTTTCAAATCTATAGCTTTAGCTTGATCCGCGTTCAAATGAATTTCTCCTCCTTTTTGAGGTTCTTTAATTTCTATTTCATTACCATGAGCCAACGAGGAAGTTGCATAAATACAACTTAAAATAAGCATATAAAAAAATGTGGAGAATTTGGCAAACTTATCTATGAATAAGCTATTTTTTCACTGAAAATTCCTACAACATCTAAGGAGGCTCATATTTTTACCGTGCCAATATAAGCTGGTCATTAAGACGGAATGCTATTAGCCTGCATTATCCATTGAGAAACAGAATATTTTTATTAGAGATTTGAGTTGAAATGGCAGATACCTTCTGCATCGAGACACTTTTTAAATTCATGTTGCAAGGTAATATGTGAGATGCCGAATTTCGATGAAAAAAGTTTACGCAGTTTAGGTAACGTGCTCTCAGAATCATACTTGGGGTCGATCACAACGTGTGCTGTTAAATTAATTTTGTCGCTCGTGATTGCCCAAACATGTAACTCATGAATATCTAAAACGCCTTCTATTTTAAGTGCTGATTCTTTAAGTTTTTTTAAATCAATGCCTTTTGGAACACCTTCGAGTAAGATATTAATGCTTTCTTTAAGCAATACCCATGTACGTGGCAAAACCCATAACCCAATAAGAACCGCAATAATAGAATCAACCCATAGCCAGCCTGTCAATCGAATAACGAGGGCGGCCATTATTACCCCAATAGAACCAAGCATATCACTCCATACTTCGAGATACGCACTCTTCATGTTTAAGCCTTTATCACTACTAGAAGTTAATAAGCGCATTGAGATTAAATTGACGATTAAGCCTATGCTTGCAATCACCAACATGCCCATTGAGAGGATTTCTGGGGTGTGTTGTAATCTTTGATAAGCTTCATACAAAATGTAGAGTGCGACCAAGAAAAGAAGAATCGTATTAAATGCAGCCGCTAAAATCTCAAACCGATAATAACCGAATGTCCGAACTGCATCTGCTGGCCGTTGTCCGATTCGAATAGCTATTAATGCAATTGTAAGCGCCATGACATCAGTTAACATGTGCGCAGCATCAGATATAAGCGCAAGACTTCCTGTTATTATGCCTCCTGCTACCTCTGCTATAAGAAAGGTTGCGGTCAGTATTAGAGCTAATACGAGGGGATGTGCTTTACTTGTTTTAGCGATTCCGTGGCTGTGTTCAGTCCCCATTTCTTCTCCGCCCTATTTCCTATTAGAACAACAAATGCACCATGAATGTTCATTTTACACTCTTATTTTACCAACTTCTCTGTTAAAATGTATTAAATTAAAAAATTTAATGATTTTCACATTTCTTAAGCGTATCGAAAAAAGTAAAACTTATGCTATTTTAATGATGAGATTCAACAGAGATCTAATTGGCGGCCTAAGAAAATTAGATAAAGCAACTAGAGAGTACCTTTTGCCTACAACAACTTTTTATATTCCTACTATGGATTGTCCTGCTGAAGAAAAGCTTATTCGTGAAAAGCTACGATCACTGCCGAGTATAGAGCATTTAGAATTCAATTTCATTAAACAAGAGCTGATTGTTACCCATCAAGCATCTGACATTTCTGCTATCCAAAAAGCTTTAAACTCACTAGGTATGAAGGCTCAAATCAAAAAAGATTCTTACACAGCTAAACAGCTTAACTTATTGCAATCTCATGTTACAGCCAAAGATTGGTTGATAATAATCTTTTCAGGTTTATTAGCTTCAACTGCTGAAATTATTGCTTTGACAACACGTCTTGAAAATTCTCCTTTAGTTATTGCTCTAGCATTAGCCTCTATGCTCGTAGGTGGACGCGAAACTTTTGTCAAAGGGATACGGGCTATTCGCTCTTTCATACTTAATATTAACTTTTTGATGACAATTGCTGTTCTCGGAGCTGTCATTATTGGTGAATGGCCAGAAGCAGCTATGGTGACATTTCTTTTCGGACTCGCTGAAACAATTGAGAGCTATTCCTTAGATAAGGCAAGACAGGCAATTCAGCGTTTGATAGAGGTTTCACCTAGTATTGCTACTGTGCAAACTGAAAAGGGTGCTTGGCAAATTAAATCTGTTCAAGAAATTCAAATTAATGACATCGTATGGGTCAAACCAGGAGAACGTATTCCCTTAGATGGTATTGTTCTTAAAGGTCGCACGAGCATTAACCAAGCGCCGATAACTGGAGAATCAATTCCAGTTGAAAAAAATGTGGGGGACCCTGTATTTGCAGGTTCCATTAATGAGCGTGGTTCCTTTGAATTTAAGGTCACAAGTGAGACTAATGAGACATTACTCGCTAAAATTATTCACGCGGTTCAACAAGCGCAAAGTGAACGAGCACCAACACAACGATTTGTTGATCAATTTGCAAAATATTATACGCCAACAATGGTTATTTTCGCGATTTTAATTGCTTTTTTACCAACACTTATCTGGCAGGCTCCTTTTTACCCATGGTTTTATAAGGCCCTGGTACTATTGGTTATTGCGTGTCCTTGTGCTTTAGTTATCTCTACACCGGTTACGGTTGTTAGTGGTTTAGCTGCTGCGGCTAAACATGGTATTTTAATCAAAGGAGGCACATATCTAGAGCAAGGGAGTCTTTTAAAAGCCATTGCCTTCGATAAAACAGGAACTCTTACATATGGAAAACCTAAAGTTACTGATGTTATTAGCGTCTCAAAAATTTCTAAATATGATATCTTACAACTTGCAGCTAGCTTGGAGGCCAACTCGGAACATCCTATTGCTAGTGCTATCATACAATATTGGCAAGCTTTAAACCCATCTAGTAGCTTATTTACCATCCATGAATACGAAACTGTTCCTGGACGCGGCCTAATTGGTGTTGTTGACGGTCAACATTATTTTCTAGGTAATCATCGTTTTACTGAAGAAAGAAACGTGTGCAATACGCAAGTTGAATCCATTTTACACCAGCTGGAAGAGCAGGGAAAAACCACTATCATACTCGGAACACAGCATAAAGTATTAGCGATTCTTGCTGTAGCAGATACTTTGCGCGAAACAAGTTATCTCGCAGTCCAAGCCCTTCACAAGCTCGGGATTAAAACAGCCATGATTACTGGCGATAACCCAACAACTGCTCAGGCTATTGCTCAAAAACTAAGCATTGATGACACCCAAGCTAATTTATTACCCGAAGATAAACTTACTGCAATGGATACACTTTTAAGAAAATATGGCAAAGTAGGGATGGTGGGTGATGGTATTAACGATGCACCAGCACTTGCTAAAGCCACCATTGGTTTTGCTATGGGTCATTCGGGAACCGATGTAGCTTTGGAAACTGCAGATGTCGCTTTAATGGAAGATAATTTAAATAAGTTACCTTTTTTTGTTCAACTCAGTCGTCGTGTTCGGCATAAATTAGTGCAAAACATTACCTTATCGATCGGAATTAAAATAATCTTTTTTGCTTTAGCGCTTTGGGGATTGGCTTCCTTATGGATGGCAATATTAGCGGATATGGGAGCGAGCTTAATTGTGGTATTAAATGGGCTAAGGCTTCTGAATTTTTCTAAACCAGAAGCTCATCAGAAAACAACACCATAGTTTGCTATAAATTCAATTTGTGTTGAGTAGAACGCCTTTGGCGTAGCCTTAAGTTGGCAGACAGCTGCACCTGATGGATAATACCATTTATAAAAAACAGTTAACCTAATTTGGCCCAGTTTCTGTGACAAAGAGACGCGATTTCGTTTGGATTTTTTATCCATGTATTCCAAGCTTCACAGGCAACATCTGCTATTTCTTCTGTTGATTGATAGACTCTGTTGTTAAAGAATTTGTCTTTAAGAATTCTCCAAACTGACTCTTGGGCATTTAACTCAGGAGAATAAGGTGGTAGATAAAGAATGCTGATATTCTCTGGAATTCGAAGAAGTTGATTGATATGCCACCCTGCTCGGTCCATGACGATCACGCCATGTTTCCCGGTTGGAATATGAAGGGATATTTCTTCCAAGTGAAGTTGCATCGCCTCTCCATTTGCAGTTGGGGCAATGATGGCAGCCGCTGTCTGCGCTTCAGGACAAACCGCTCCGAAGATGTATTGATACATAAATTGTTGCTGTCGAACAACGCGAGGTCTTGTGCCCTTTGGCGCCCACAAGCGACTCAAAGATCCCTGTTGACCTACTCTAGTTTCATCTTGAAACCAAACCTGAACTTGCTCCAAAGAGATCCCCTCAGGAATGCTTTCTAAAACAAGTGAGCTAAACTCATTTTTTAAAAGAATCTTGGAGATTTTTATCTGCCTTAGGGTGAACCGATCTTGCTGTAATCCAGGAATATCCTAATCGATGTAAGAGGGGGTATATGGCTGACAAACCGTATTCTACCTTAAACTTCGATTGAATCAGCCCTCGTATGTCTTCGGCTCTTAAGCGTCCGCCTTTTAGAGAGTTTGTAAGGCTCGCAATCTCATCTTTGAGATGGATCTCATCAAGAGGAGAAAGCTTTGAGTTTCGTCCTCTGCCTGCACGGATTGATAGCAAGCTATCCATCCCCCCTTCCGCATATAAATGGATCCACTCTCTAATCGTGTATTCCGTTTTTAAAAGCAGTGAGGCCGTTTCTTTCACGCTCTTGCCCTCCTGAATATACCGGAGAGCCAGCAGCCTCACCCCTTGTTTCTTCTGACCATGAGTCTTGTAGAGAACTTTAAAATCTTCTTTTTCAAAGTATTGGGGGAGATGGAGGGGACGTGCCATTTGCTGACCTTCTTGTTGTTCCTGAAGGTCAGTATATTATATCATCTATTTTTTGTAAATGGTATAAGTGCATGACTTGTTATAAAAGTTCCACACATACCCACAGGCGCACAACTACAACCTAATCTATTAATTGAAAGGAAAAGAGAAAAAATATACCTTAGCTAATGTTATTTTCTGTCTTGACTGTGGGGCTCACCTCATTTTTCTTGTGTTTCTTCATCTCTCGCAGGAGAAAAAGGCTCACATCATCCATGGTCTCATGACCTTCCCTAAAGGGCTTTTCCAGTACTCTAATAAGACGCCCTATATAAAGAAAAAAATAAGCAATAAAACCAAAAAGAATAAATGATTCTGGAGATCCTTCTGTCTTCAAGAAAAGAAGAAACAGAGTAAGGAAGCCTATTAATGATTCACAAAAAATATGCACGGAAGGAATAAATTGAGTTTTTTGGATTTGAAAAATACGTAGTACTACTTTTCTAAGCGTTCCTTGCTCGGTCTTTAAACGAACAAGGTAATTAGGAAGCATACCAAATTGTTCCATGGCAGAAAAAGAGGAAGCTAGTTTATTAATCGATATCAAGCAGGGCTCTAAATTATAGTGATCTCCTTCATGTCCTATTCCTTTAAAAAAATGATAAATTATTTCATGAATATTGTCA
>JAKFXB010000084.1 GCA_021731585.1 Alphaproteobacteria bacterium | reverse complement strand
GAGGAGCGCGAAACAGTAACTTCAGAAACTTCAGAATTGTCTAATCTTCTTTCCACCCATGTAGTTGATCCTATAAAAGAAGTTTTTGGGTTAGATTCTCATGAAAACACTGTAGAGAATGGGGCAGCTGCTCTTGACTCTGAGTGGAATGAGACAGTATCGCCAGCAATTTTGGACTCAGTTGCTACTCACACAGATGCTGCTGTAGAAGAAGCCAGTTCTACTCATGATGCAGAATTGGATGATGCAGTAGCCCTATCTGATCTTCTTTCCACTCAGGCAGCTGCTCCTGAAACTAATGATGCAGCAGTGAATGGAGGTGTACAAACGGCAATCTCTGAATTCTTTGCCGATTACATAACTACTCCCATAGGAGGAGCATTGTCAGCAGTCTCTGAACTCTTTGCTGCTCACGCAGCTGCTCCTGCGGAAGAAGTAAGTGCTACTCCTGAAGGGGAGCAGATAATAATATTGTCATCCGCACTCTTTATTGATCATGAAGATGCTCCTGAGGAAGAAGTAAGGGCTGATCCTGAGGAGGATGAAACAGTATTGTCAGCACTATCTCCATTCTTTACTGATCATGCAGATGATTTTGAAGGCGAAAATGATGGGATAACTGATGGTGAGAATTTCACTAACACATTACTAGATGATGGCATACTTTCTTTATACGGGAGTGATGAAGAAGAGGAACTACAGACGAGTCATGAAGATTCCTTATATCAACTTTCATCCATACTTTCTGGAAAAGAGCCAACACCGTCAGCCGAAAACCCTTTCCTGCAAGAAAGTGAAGGTTTTACCCCTAATTCAGATCTTCTTGGGATACAGGGAGAGATTTCTGAGATAAGACTTAACACTGGAGATTTTTACCATCAAATGTCAGCAAGTGAATTTAAAGCTGTGAGCCAAGAACTCCAAGATTTACAACGCAAAGCGGTTGACTTAGCCATAAGCTTAAGTGAGGTGGAAGATCAGGCAGATGGAGATGAAAGTCTCTTGGGGCAAATTGCTCAAGTGAGAGAGCTTTTGCAAAATAAAGCACAACAACTTCTCGACTTGCAGGCAAGAGTGGATTATGTTTCCCAAAAACGAGAGAAAGAGCAAAAACAAAGCTCTGATCAAATTGAAGACTCTATGGAAACAAGTCGGATTTATGGAGTTCCTACCACTTCTGTAGATCGTGACTTAGAGAATAGTGACAATGTCTTGTCTACTTCACAAGATGGAAGTAACGGCTTTTCGATAACAACAGACTATTATATGAGCGATATGACTCCTCAAGAGTCTTTCTATCAACTTTCATCCTTACTTTCAGGAAAAACATCGGAAGCTTCATATGGGAGTCAGCTACTGCAACAGGAGGGAAGCAATCCAATTCTGTTTGATATACAGGAAAAAATTAGTGCTATACAGCCGGGCGCTGGAGATCTTTACCATCAAAAGTCGCCAAGTGAACTTGAAGCTGCGCATCTAGAACTCCAAAATTTACAAAGTAAAGCTGCTAGCTTAGCCATAAGGTTGAGTGAAGTGGAAGATCAGGCGAATGGAGATGGAAGTTTCTTGGATCAAGTTGCTCACGTAAAAAAGGCTTTGCAAGATAAAGCACAGCAACTTCTCGATCTGAAACTAAGAGTGGATCATGTTTCCCAAAAACGATTAGAAGAGCAAAATCTAAGCTCTGCTCAAATTGGAGGATCCATTGAGGAAACAGGAACGGATGAGATGACAAGTCAGCACCCTTCAATTCCTTCTGCAGCTCTTCCTCCTATGGAAACAACAACAGATGAGTCGACAAGCTCAAGTGCTCTTTCTCCTTCTATAAGTTCTGAAAGGAGTGAGAAGTTTGAGAAGTTTTCAACCCATCTCACTGCTCTTACGAGCTTATCTGGGGAAAACTTAGCTAGACTAGGGACGCTTGAAGAGAGTCAAAAAGTATCAAATAAAGGTCTATTGACTGCTAGACTCGTCAAATTGCTTCAAAATAACTTTTATGATCAAGCAAAAACTCTAGGGCTCCAAACTTCCTTTGGAAGGTTTGAGGACGGAAGAAAGCTAAGTTATGATGAAGCGCTTTCAGCTCTTCCTGAACTGCTTCAATTTGCAAGTTCTATTCAGGCTGATACTGTACTTGATTTGGGTAATATTACTCTTCATATGCAAATATTAAATAATTATTTTGGTCAGTTTGTTAGAATTCTTAGCAGTGATCAAGCTCAATAGTTAACTGCTTAGAAGTTAAGAAACTAGGTCCGGAAAATTCCGGGCCTATTTTTTTAATCTTTCCGCCAGCCAGTAAGATAAATGATTTCAAAAGTCGCGGGAAGAAGACCGTTTGCACTGTATTTCTTAACATAAAGGTTTTCAGCCTTTTCAAACAAATGGCGAGAGGTCATTCCTTTGGGGCGTTCAAATAATTTATTAGTTTCTCCCATACCTTGGAGATCTTTCATTAAATGGGTGAGGGAAGGGTAGGTGACTGTAATCGTCTCCCTATCTACCACAGGCATGAAAAAAGAGGACTGAGACAAAAGGCTGGGAGCATCCGCTGGGTGTAGCATAGGGGCGATACGAGCCGTAGCTCCCCCTTTCAGCTCAAGTTCTGCTTGCAGAAGGCTTTCCCGCAGCTCAATAAGGGTATTACCACCGAAAAGGGCGCCTAAAAAGAGGCCCTCGTTTTTAAGGGCGGAGTGAATTCCTTTTAAAAGATCGGGAAGATTATTAATCCAATGGGCTTGTAAGCAGCTGATAATGAGGTCAAAGGAGTCTTCTGATAAGACAAAAAATTCCTCGAAAAGAGAGGTATTTTCTTGAGTGATACTCAAAGGATAGGCGGAAAGACCTAAGGATGTTTGGAATTGTTTACGAAAATCTTGAAGGCGTGCAGTCAATTCTTTTTCCACATGGGCATAAAGAAAGTTATGAGCATGAAAGGTTTTCTTAGCCCTTTGGTGATGAAGATGATATGCTTTGCTATCAAAGAGATTCATGAGCATTAGGTAACATAGATTGGGATGGGAATGAAGACAAATAGAACAGAAGAGTTAGTCCAGAAGGTTGTCTCTGGGGAAGAAGGTGGAATTCGCCTTGATCGCTGTCTTCGCCTTTGGATTCCCCATCTGCCACAAGGTCTTATTGAAAAAGCGGCGCGCAAAGGAATTCTTAAGGTTGAGGGGAAAAAAGCTCTTCCTAAAACACGCGTTGAGGAGGGGCAAACCGTCTCGTTTCCGAAAACTTTTTTGGCTCTCGATGAAGAGGCCAAACCGAAGGAAGCGCAACCTCTGACCCACGCCGAGCGCAAGTGGATTAAGGAACTTTTCCTTTATGAAGATGACGACCTTCTTGTTCTGAATAAGCCTACGGGTATTGCGGTTCAAAGCGGTACAAAGCAAAGGAAGTCTTTGGATTCTATGCTGGTGAGGTATTATGAGGATATCAAACCGCGCCTTGTGCACCGCTTGGATAAGGATACCTCTGGGGTTCTTGTGATCGCGAAAACCTTACCTATGGCGCGATGGCTTACCCAAGCCTTTAAGGAGAGGGGCGTTCAGAAAACCTATTGGGCGGTTGTGTGTGGCGTGCCAAAAAGGTCCGAAGGGGTGATTAGCCTTGCCCTCTCTAAAAAAGCAGATTCTCTTGGAGAAAAGGTTCGTGTGGACGCCCGCGAAGGGGCGCATGCGACGACCCATTATCGCACTTTAGACACCCTCAGTACCAAGGTAGCCTTGCTGGAGCTGACCCCTAAAACAGGCCGTATGCACCAATTGCGGGTTCATTGTGCCGAGGGCTTAAACACTCCGATTTTGGGTGATGGGAAATACGGAGGTACGGAAGCCTTTCCGATGGGACGTAAGGAATTGCATCTTCATGCGCGCGCCATAACGGTGCCGTTACCTAAAGGAAAGCCTAAAACTTTTGAGGCACCGGTGCCTTCCTATTTCCAAGAAACGTGTAATGAGTTAGGCTTAGAAAATGTTTGATATTTACATTAAAAATAAATTCCTAAAAACACCGGAAGGTAATCCCTTTGAAGTGCCCACCCTAGCCCTTGCGCGGGCTATTGAAGAAGAATGGGAGAAAGATCCTTCACCTCATTACGCTCAAAAACCGCTGACCTCCCTTGCCGCCACAACCCTTGATCGGATTGCTGAAGCGCGGGAAAGCTATATTAGCTATATTATTCAATCGGTCCCGAGAGACGTGATTTTGTTTTGGTCGCCTGAGCCTGCAGCTCTTGTGAAGCTTCAGGAAAAAGAGTGGCAGCCTCTTATTCAAAAGATTAATCAGGCCTTAAGTCTTCAGCTTGAATCGACGCCCTTGCTTTCTCTGCCGGCTTTGAGCCCCCCTGAAGAAGAAAAAGTCCGAACCTTCCTTTATCACCTGACCACCTTTCAGCTCTCTGGTTTTGTGCACCTTTTGACCCTTACCTCTTCCTTTGCTATCTCGTATCTGCTGTTTAAGGATGAGCTAAAACCTGAGACGGCTTGGGATTTAGCTCATTTGCATGAGCATGAGCAACAGCGCATATGGGGCAAGGATGCGGAGGCTGTAGCTCATGAAAAGGCGGCTAAGGAAGAGTTCCTTGAGACTTTGCGGTATTTGGCGTTGGTACGCGAGTAGCGATTACCCCGCTTGTGTAATTCTGCTTCTCTTTTTTCAAGATATCCGGTGAGCCTGTCGCCACAATTTCGCCCTTGCTTAAAAGAATCACCCGGTCCGCCTTCTTAATGGTGGAGGTGCGGTGGGCGATGACAAGGGTAGTGCGGTTGCTTTTGAGAACTTTCAGGGCTTTTTGAACCATCTCTTCACTCTCTGAATCCAACGCACTTGTGGCTTCATCAAGAAGCAGAAGAGTAGGATTTTTAAGGATGGCACGGGCAATGGCAATGCGCTGCCTTTGGCCTCCGGAAAGGGCGACCCCTTTTTGTCCCAAATGGGTGTAATACCCATTAGGGAGTAACTCGATAAATTCATCGGCATAGGCCGCTTTTGCTGCTTCCCGAATTTCCTCGTGGGTAGCATCCAGCTTTCCAAAGCGAATGTTTTCATAGAAGTTAGCGCTAAATAAAACTGGATCTTGAGGCACAAGGCCAATTTGTTCCCGAAGGGTACGAATATCAAGCTTATTAATGGGAAGACCGTCGAGAAGAATGGCTCCTTCAGAAGGGTCATAAAACCGCAAGAGAAGGTTGAAAATCGTTGTTTTCCCAACACCCGAGGGACCCACAAGGGCAACAGTTTCTCCACGTTTGGCTTCAAAGGAGATGTCCTTGAGAATTTTTCTGTCGGGGCGGGAGGGGTAGGTAAAAGAAAGGTTTTGAAATTCAATGCGTCCTTGATGGGGCGAGGGCAGGGGTAGGGGGGATGACACCTTCTTAAGGGAAGGTTTTATGGACAAAAATTCGAAAATTCGTTCAACGGCCCCTGCGGCCCTTAAAATATCTCCATGAATTTCACTGAGAGAGCCAGCAGCCCCGCCAACGGCAGCCGCATAAAAGAGAAAGGCTGACAGCTCTCCAGGGGTCATATCTCCTTGAAGAACGTGCTGGCCGCCCATCCAAAGCACAATGCCAATCCCCCCAAAAACAAGGACCATCACAAGGGCTGTGAGGCGTGCGCGGGCTCTGATGCGCTTGAGGGACGCGCGGTAGGTTTGATCCACTTCCTCTGCAAAAAGGCGGCTCATATAAGCTTCTTGAGAAAAGGCAAAAACCGTGCGAATAGCGCTTAAGGTTTCCTCTAATTGAGTCGAGACCCTTGCGGTTTTCTCTTGAGCTAGGCGCGAGTAATGATGCACTTTTTTGCCATAAACAAGAATGGGAATAAGCACAAGTGGTGTGATAACTGCAATAATCCCTGTCAGGGATACACTGGTTAAAAACAACATCCCAAGGCCTCCAATGATAATAAGGATATTGCGAACAGCGATAGGAATGGAAGTTCCCAGGATAATATGCAAAAGAGTTGTATCAGTTGTGAGCCGTGATTGAATTTCACCCACGGGAGTGTGCTCATAAAAAGGGATATCCAAATTAAGGAGATGGTGAAAAAGATCTTTGCGCAGATCAACTATCGCTTTTTCGCTGAGCTGAGACACCCATAAAAGACGTCCATAACTAGAAAATGACATGATGCAAACAATAACAAAGAGAAGAAGCAAAGCGTAGGCCAGGCCAAAGGAAGAGGTGCTTGAAAAGCCATAGTCCACAAAGTAACGCAGGCCAGTCCCCACGGCAAGGACGGTGAGAGAGGCGATCACAACCGCAAAGAGAGATTTTGTGATAAGCCACGGATAGCGCATGATGTAAGGCAAAATTTTCGATAGAACGCTTAGGGTTTTGCCCTCAATACGGATTTCCTTGATCTCAGCATCAAGATAACTGGGTTCACGAAGCATGAGTGTTTTTTTCATGGTGGAGGAAAATTTCAATGGGCTCTTCCGTTCGGGTGCTCACCCAAGAGTTGTTTCTGCACTTAAAATGATGGGCTCCCGTAAAGGGAGATGACACCCAAAGTTGACGGGTCACCCCATGCTTGTTGATGAGGTATTGACGTCTTTCGGGAAGATTGACCATAAGGCTGTCTTCAAAAAGATCTACATCTGCTGCAGGCCAGAATTCTTCAAAAAAATGTGAGAGCTCTTCAAGCTTTCGATTTGCTGCGCTATCAAAGTTATCCATGGAATGCCTTTTGGTTTTACTTATTGGAAATCACTATAAGGCGTTGTCTTCCTTAGAATCAATGGAAAAAAGAAAAAGGGAGTTTTGCGTTCGTAAACCACGTTTTTTCGTTACTGCGAGAAGGTTTGAAGAACGCTGAGAAAAATATGTGATGAGCGTTTTCTTTACCATGATTCGGTATAGTTAATTTTATTCTTATATTCCTTCTTTTGACTGGACGACAGGGCTTCAAAATTTATGACACCTCAGGTTATATCTTGAAGATCATGACTTCTCAAACGCGCTATCAGGTCGTCTGAATCGGGAGCTCCATAATTCGCACCACCTGGTCGCCTCCTATAAATATCTACTCCATAAAGATAATGTGAAATTCTTGATCTTTCCTCATCCAACAATTTCTGTAGTACCCTCTGTTTGTTTTCTTCTACGGCTTCTATCGCGTGAGCAGGGACTGAATGAGATTTTTTTGATCGTCGTCTAGATCCATAGCATAGGTTGTGCTTGAGTAAGCTGTGTTTAAAAAAGTAGAATAGTAAGTGCTTTCTAATATTATAAAAATAACTCCTTTAAATTAATATATAACATTTTCAAATGTAAATACATTATACTTGATAGTAATCGTCAATATAAAATTTACAGTGAAGATATTATGAGAGACTTTAGGAAACTTGCCCAGCAAATTTCTCAAGTCACTCCTGAAACTGCAACACCCTCGGATATGTATTCTTGTCCGTTTTTTTTACGGTGTTGATTCATGGACTTCTCTATCCTAAAGTTGTTTTGTGATAGAGAGGAGGCTTTGTGATTATTCAAAACAAACATCCAGATTTTAAGAGTCTTAACACAAATACACCTTTGGATTTTCACTACAGCCTTTGTGAACAAATAAGAACTATTTGCTCTCCGTTATTTGAATTTTTAAGTTTAGATAGTTTTAGTTACTCACGAATTTATAAATCTGGCCTATTCTTATACATTTCTACGCATAAGAAATGGATGAAAACATTCCAAGAATTATCACTTTATAATCGTATTGAGTTTCAAGAGGATTATTATTATTTAGACAATTATGGTGAAGAAGGAACTTTTTTATATATGGGACAACCTGAAGAAAATGGTTTTCTCTCTCATCTTTACAATTCTGGAATTTGGAATTGTCTAACCTTATTCTTAAAAAAACATGATATTACAGAATGTTGGACATTTTCAAGTACACCTATTGAAACAAAAGTTCTCAATCTTTATCTCAATAAACCTGACATTTTTAAACATTTTTCAACGTATTTTAACAGGGAGTTTCAGGACTTAATAAAAACATACGATCAAGAAATTAATGCAGCTCTGACTCTAAGTCGTTTTGATAGTCAACAGGGACAAAATAACAGAATATATCCATATCAGGAGCTTGAGATACAGAAATATTATCTTTCAGGTGATTTAGATGACGTTTATCTTTCTAAAAGAGAGACAGAATGTCTTTATTTTTTATCAAAAGGAAATACGATTAAAGAAATTGGTAAATCTCTCATGATTTCACCAAGAACAGTTGAAGTATATATTCAAAATGCAAAAATGAAAACTCAACTTAAATCAAAAACTGAACTATTAGATCTCTTCGAAAAGGAAGGGCTTAAGGATGCCATTCTCTACTCTCATAATCATGATCCTATCTCTTTAATAAATAATGATTGAAAAAATTAAATATGAAATCCATGAGAATAAATCTCTAAGAGCTGAGATTTATATTGGCACCTTAATTTGTTCTTTAAACTATTAAGATAAGATTCCACTGTTCTTATGGATAGGTTTAAGGCGGAAGCTGTTTCTTTTTCTGTAAATCCTTTGGATAATAATTCTAAACAGAAACACTCTTGTTTTGTTGCATATATTTGTGGAGCTTTATTAAAATAAAGTCTTTTGATCTCTGTTTTATTATAAAAAGAGGGGAGTTGTTTCTGTATAGTTGTGGCAAACAAAGGAAGAAGTTGTTTCTCTTTATCATAACAATTTGTAGGTAAAATAATAGTTTTTTGATGTATATTATTAATAACAGAAGAAAATTTCTCCTTAAAAAGGAAGACAACGTAATTCAAAAAATTTATGTTATTTATATAAAAATCATTAGCTGCGATGTTATCTCTTGTGGTTGCAAAGCTAAACACTTCGGAACCTTCTTTTCTTCTTCGATGAAAATAACATCCGTTAAAAATATTTTCTTCATAAAAAAAGTCAAATACTTTACTTTTTTTAAGCCCAGACCATAAAGAATAGTAAAGTGTTTTTTCGGCAGCTTGATAATTTATATCTAGATTTTCTGTTTGCACACAATCATTATGAAAATCTTTTTGAATATAATCCAAGAGCCATCCTTTCTTTTTATTGATAATAAATCGACTTCCATCAGGGAACAGTCTAACGTAACCAAACCATGTAATGTTAAATTGATCTAACAAAGGACTTGAAAAACTTGTTAAAGGCTCGTGTAGACTCTCATGTAATTCAATAGCTTCTTTATGATT
>JAKFXB010000062.1 GCA_021731585.1 Alphaproteobacteria bacterium | reverse complement strand
ATTTTATTTTAAGTGCTTTATGCCCTTAACGTTATTTTAACGAGAAACTCTTAGACTACGGTTCAGAAAAAAATAATAGGAGAAAAATATGTCAGAAGAATCAATTGTCATTGTTGCTGCTAAGCGTACTCCTACGGGGTCATTTCAAGGCATCTATCAAAATGTGAGTTCAATTCAACTCGGGACAACAGCAATAAGGGGTGCTTTAGAGGCTGCAAAAATTTCAGGAGAGGACGTTGATGAAGTATTTATGGGTAATGTGCTACCAGCAGGGCTAGGGCAAGCCCCTGCACGCCAAGCAGCACTCCATGCCGGACTTCCTAAAAAAGTAGCCTGTATAACACTCAATAAAGTTTGCGGATCTGGATTAAAATCTGTGATGCTGGCCCATGATTTAATCCAAGCTGGGTCAATAAATATTGCAATTGCAGGAGGTATGGAATGCATGACGGGAGCTCCATATTTGTTGCCTGGTGCTCGTGCAGGCCTACGCATGGGGACTCATCAAGTCATTGACCATATGATCCTTGATGGCTTAGAGGATTCGTTTACAGGTGGCACTTCTATGGGTATTTTTGCAGAAAACACTGCAGAAAAATACGGCTTTACTCGGGAACAGCAAGATGCTTATGCCATTGAAACAGACAAACGTGCACTTGCCGCAATCGAAAAAGGATATTTTAAAGAAGAAATTGTGCCTGTCTCAGTTCCTAATAAAAATGAAACCATAAATATTGATGAAGACGAATCTCCAAAAAAAATTAAGTTTGATAAAATTCCTCTCCTTAAGCCAGCCTTTAAAAAAGATGGCACCGTAACTGTTGCTAATTCAAGTTCAATCAGTGATGGAGCTGCTGCAGTCATTTTAATGAAGGAAAGTGAAGCGCAGAAGAGGAACCTAAAACCCCTTGCAAAAATCGTTGCGCATGCCCAGCATTCACGCGAACCTGAGTGGTTTACCCTTGCTCCAAGTGGCGCTATTGAAAAAGTCCTTAAAAAGGCTAACTGGAGCAAGGAAGAAGTTGATTTTTATGAAATTAATGAAGCTTTTGCCGTTGTGGTCATGGCCGTTATGAAAGATTTGAGGCTAAACCATAAGAATGTTAATGTCCATGGAGGCGCTTGTGCACTCGGTCACCCCATTGGCGCAAGTGGAGCAAAACTCCTCACCACACTTCTCTATGCCCTCAAGACTCATAACAAGAAAAAGGGGGTGGTGTCTCTTTGCATAGGAGGTGGAGAAGCTGTGGCAATGGCTGTGGAGAGAATAGATGATTGAGACACGATCAGGTTAATTTGGAATCAATTTTTCTGAGTCAGCTTGTATACGCTTTGGCTTTAGCTATAATAAAATTTGTTCATTCGTGGATTCAAGAAGTCTCTTTCATCCCTTATGACCCGCTAATGAGAGATCAACTTAGCGGCCTCTTCAGCCATAATAGCTTCTTCATTCGTAGGAATTACATACACCTCTATTTTGCTGTTATGCGCGCTTATTTTTGAAGTATTCTTACGATTTAATTTATCATCTACTCGTAATCCTAACCAACTGAAATACGAGCAGATGTGACTGCGAATCTGAGGACAGTTTTCACCTATTCCAGCAGTAAAAACGAGAACATCTAATCCCTGGATCGATGGCAACAGGCTACTTATGTGTTTTGCTGCAATATAGCAAAATAGCTCAATTGCAATCTCAGCATTAGGGTCGTTACTTTTTAGTAAAGCCCTCATGTCATTACTTATACCTGAAACTCCCTTCAATCCGGATTTTTCATAAAGAAGATCTTGTACTCCCTCTATGCTGTATCCCCTTTCATTTACGAGGTACAATATAATTCCTGGATCAATATTCCCAGGGCGAGTCCCCATCATCAATCCATCTAAGGCTGTAAACCCCATTGAGGTTGAAACACTTTTTAAATTCTTCATTGCGCAGAGGCTAGCACCATTCCCCAAATGGGCTACAATGACTCTTTTATGTGCTTTTTCTTCTGCATAATGAGGGAGTTTTGAGGAGATATATTGATAAGAAAGCCCATGAAACCCGTAACGAATAATTCCTTCATTTGCATATTTGAGCGGCAAGGGAAATAATTCCGCAAGATAAGATTGTGACCGATGAAAAGAAGTGTCAAAATAAGCGACCTGGGGAATATTATTGTAGGCTTCCATAGACGCTTCAATTACATCGAGATTGTAAGGTTGGTGGAGCGGAGCAAGAGGAATCAACTCTCGCAAATTATCGAGAACTTCAGCATTTATCAAAGTAGGTTGTTTATAGAGCTTTCCCCCATGCACCACGCGATGGGCAATGACAGCAATTTTATGTCCTTTGGAAGCCTTGTTTATCTCCTCTAGTACGGTCCATACAACTTTAGAAGTTTCAGGGAATAAATTTTTCTCGATGTACTTCTTCTTGCTTTCACTTTTAAGCCATAAGTTGGGTTTTGTTACAAAATTCTCAACCTCTCCTTGTAAATTGATCTTTAAATCATCCATCCTATAGACAGAAAATTTTAAGCTTGAAGATCCTGCATTAAATACAATTATGAGAGACTGCATTGAAGTGTTCTTTTAGAAGGTTTTCTAACGTAAAGGAGCGCTAGGGCGCATGAAGCATTCCTGGCATATGTCGAGCTTGACCTACTTGTTAAGATGACAGGAACTTGCGCTCCCATAACAATACCTGCCATAGTGGCATCGGCTAATAATGTTAACTCTTTTAGGAGAATATTGCCAGACTCCACATCAGGTACAACCAAAATATCAGCGTTTCCAGCTACTGGTGAGTGTATATTTTTAACCCTAGCTGCCTCTTCCGACAATGCATTATCAAATGCCAGGGGACCATCTAGGAGACCACCAGTAATTTGTCCTCTTTCGGCCATTTTACATAAGGCTGTGGCATCTAAAGTGGAGGGTATATTTTCATTGACGGTTTCTATTGCAGATAAGATGGCGACTTTTGGGGTCCCCAATTCAATTGAACGATAGAGATCAATAGCATTTTGGACAATATCTACTTTTTCAGCTAATTTTGGAAATAAATTTAGAGCAGCATCAGTAATAAAAAGCGCTTTAGGATAGGCTGGGGTATCAACGACGGATACATGGCTCATTCTTCTACCTGTTTGTAGTCCCGTTGATTTGTTTAGGATAGGATGCAGCAATTCATCCGTATGAATCTTCCCTTTCATGATAGCTTCAACCTTACCCTCTTTTACTAATTGTACTGCTAATTCTGCTGCAGCATGGCTATGAGGAACAGAAAGAATAGATATCCCCGATATATCCAACTTTTCTTTTTTAGCAAGTGCTTTAATTTTATCCTCAGGGCCGACAAGAACTGGTTTAATAAGGTTTGCTTGTGCTGCTGTAAGTGCTCCTTCCAATGACAATCTATCAACAGGATGTACGACAGCGGTTGTGAGAGGCTCTAAACCCTCAGCCATACATATAATTCTGTGGTGATGAGGACACCTCTCTTCCTTAAATTCAATATGCGGTAAAGTAATTCTTTTTCTTTGAATTTTTTCAACGGGTGCTATAACTTTAGCAAGCCCTCTCATGACTTCTTTCCCATCTTGGTTAATACAAACACAATCTAGCTGGACTATTTTTTTTGCTTCATCCTTTGAAATCACTGTGACTCTAGCTGTTATCATATCTCCTATACCCACAGGCTTTAGAAACTCAAGCGTTTGACCAAGGTAGATCGTTCCAGGGCCAGGAAGCAGAGTTCCCAAAATTGTAGAAATCAGAGATCCTGTCCACATACCATGTGCTACAATTTTATGGAACATGTCATTATCTGCATATTCTCTATCGACGTGAGCAGGATTTATATCTCCTGACATAATTGCAAATAACTGAATATCTTTATCCGTTAACATGTGGTTAACGGAGGCAGAATCACCAATCTCTATTTCATTGAACGTATGATTTACGATATTCTCATTCATAAGTGCACCTTTTTAGTTTATTCAGACCTCATAAGCACATACTTACCGGGGGCATCCCTTAAAGGCTTAATACCTATTTTGGCATTACCCATGCCTGGAGGTTTTGACTTTCCACTTGATTGCTCAACGAGCCACTTGTGCCATGAAGGCCACCAAGAGCCCTCGTCTGACTCTGCTTTCTCACGCCATTCATCATGAGAAAGGTGCGTTTCATGCTTTTTATGGGTCATTTTTTGGAAATTACGATGAGGGTGGCCTGGCTCACTTACAATGCCTGCGTTATGGCCTCCACTGGTTAAAACAAACGTGATATCCGCATCAACAAACAAGTGGATTTTATAGACAGACTCCCAGGGAGAAACATGGTCCTTCTGAGTACTTACAACAAAAAGGGGTATGCTTATGTCATCCAGAGCAATGGGCTCCGAGCCCACGTTGAATCGTCCATTACTCAATTCATTGTTTAAAAATAAACGCCTTAAGTATTCGGAATGCATTTTATAGGGCATCCGAGTCGCATCCGCATTCCAAGCCATTAAATCAATCATCCCTTCTCTTTTGCCAAGAAGGTATTGTTCGACAGCGCGTGACCAAATTAAATCATAGGATCGGAGCATATAAAAAGTGCCTGCCATTCTTGAAGCTTCAAGATAACCCTTTTGCGACATCATATCCTCAAGATAAGCCAACTGAACTTCATCAATAAAAAACAGCAATTCTCCGGCTTCTTCAAAATCAACTTGAGCTGCGAATAAGGTAACCGAGCCTAAACGCTCATCTTTATCCTTCGCAAGTTTCGCAGCTGCAATAGTAAGTAGCGTTCCTCCAAGGCAATATCCGGCTGCATTTATTTTTTGCTCAGGAAGGAGTTTAGAAATCACATCTAGAGACGCCAATACTCCTAAGTTTAAATACTCTTCTATACCCAGTTCAGCATCACCAACCTCAGGATTTTTCCATGATATCATGAAGACAGTATGGCCTTGATCTACAAGATATTTGATCAAGGAGTTTTGAGGAGATAAATCCAATATATAGTACTTCATGATCCAGGCGGGAACGATTAAAATGGGCTCTTTATAAACAGTCTTCGTCGTCGGTGAATACTGGATAAGCTCAATGAGCCTATTCTGGTAAATTACTTTTCCCTTGGTTGTAGCTATATTAACGCCCACTTGATATTTTTCTGCCCCTACCGGGGGTTCTCCACGGATATTCCTCGATAAATCTTCAATGAAGTTGTGAGCTCCTCTAACAAAATTTAATCCATTTTCCTGTTGTGTGGCCCTGATTACGACAGGGTTTGTCCAAGGAAAGTTCAAAGGAGAAAAGATATCCAAATACTGGCGTACAAGAAAAGGCAATAACTCTGAATGGTGTTGAGTAACTCCTCTGATGCTGCTGGTTGCTTCTGTCCACCAATCTTGTGTTAAGAGAAAGCTTTGCTGGTAAATATTATAGGGCGAGCGTTTCCAATCCTCGTCATCGAATCTTCGATCTTGAGGCAAGGGAGTCGTACAAGGCTCGGAGCTTAAGTTGCAACAAGTCCCAACTTGATAATTCCCAAGCTTTAAAAACTTTTCATTTGCACTATGTAATAACTTTAACTGTTTCTCAGGTGAGAAAACCAAATTTACATACCAGTCAAAGACTGTAGTAGCAATCGATGGAGGGGCAAAAAAGAATGTACGTTCAATAAGTGAATGAAGTTGCCGATCAAAAAGTTCAACATCTCCCTCGCCTAAAAAGTCACTTGCTGAAGGAGGCAATTTTTTACTGTGTGAGCAGTATGCACAAGAGTGAGGTTTTGATGTTATGCTATCTTTTTTACCCATCGGCATATGGTTGCATGAGACAGCTTTTTTCAATTTAACCTCCATAGTTAACTTATCATTTGAATTGCTTGTACCCTTGTGCTTCTCTCCATTTCTATTTCAAAATAGATGTTTCTTGATTAAAATATAGCGTACAAACATAAATAATAAGTAAATTTTAAATTAAAAGATTTTGGGAGCTGCTAATGGAAATGAAAATAAGCATAAGGAACGAAAAGAAAGTATAACTCTTTATTCATGAGAGGCAAATGATTGCGACCCTTTTTACTCTCGTACGCATTCCCGCTGCTTCCACAAAAGATAGACAGCTGGAATCACAACCAATGAGAGCAGTGTGACACTGACCATTCCACCAATCATCGGTGCAGCAATACGGCGCATAACTTCAGCGCCTGTCCCGCCTATAAGCATGATAGGGAGCAAACCCCCGATAATAGCAACAACAGTCATCATGATGGGCCTTAAGCGGAGCAATGCTCCTTCAATCACAACATTGCGCATGTCTTCCTTGGTAAATCTCCGTTTTTCTTTCTCAGCTTGTTGTTGGTGTTTTGTGAGGGCTTGATTAAGGTAGACGAGCATAATGACCCCTATTTCAGATGCAATTCCCCCTAAAGCAATGAAACCAACACCGACGGCCACTGATAAGTCATAACTTAAGAGATACAATAACCAGATACCACCCACTAAAGCTAAGGGTAGTGTTCCTAAAATGAGAAAGACTTCTCCAAATCGCCGAAAATTAAGATAAAGCAGCAGAAAAATAACGAAGAATGTGAGAGGCCCAACCACTTTTAGACGTTCTTTCGCACGTTCTAAATATTCATACTGCCCAGACCAAGTTAAGAAGTATCCGGCAGGCAATTTAAGCTCATTTTTAACAACTCGTTTGGCTTCATCTACATATGAGCTCAAATCACGTCCTGCAATATCCACGAATATCCAGCCATTTAAGCGCGTATTTTCACTCCGGATCACATCAGGACCTTCCGTAATGTAGACCCGCCCCACTTCACTCAGGGGAATAGTTGCACCACTCTCTGTCACAATGGGGAGCTCTTTAAGCTTTTCCAAGGAGTCACGAATATCTCTCGGATACCGAAGATCAATAGGATAACGCTCCCTGCCTTCTATGGTTTGGGAAATATTCATCCCTCCGACGGCTATCTCGATAATATCTTGAATATCCTCGATATTTAAGCCATACCGCGCAGCTTTAAGCCTGTCGATATCAACTTGGACATACCGTGCACTAGCTGCACGCTCTGCATAAACGGATACGGTTCCTGGAACTTTTTTAAGGATTTTTTCCAATTGCTGACCAACTTCTTGAATCGTCTTTAAATCAGCGCCATTAACTTTGATTCCAACAGGCGTTTTAATCCCCGTTGCTAACATGTCTATACGCGTACGAATGGGCATAACCCACGCGTTTGATACCCCTGGTAGTTTGAGCAGTGACTCTATTTCCGCACGTAATTTTTCCATGGTCATATTCGGACGCCATTCACTTTTAGGCTTGAACTGGATGATGGTTTCCAGCATGGAAAGGCCAGCTGAATCAGTGGCAGTCTCAGAGCGGCCAATTTTACCAAAAACAGTCTTCACTTCGGGAAAGCTTTTAATAAGCTTATCAGTTTGTTGCAAAAGTTGCTGTGCCTTACCAGCCGAAAGACTTGGAAAAGTCGTTGGCATATACAAAAGATCACCTTCATCTAGGTTGGGCATGAATTCGCCCCCCAAACGCAAGAGAGGCCAATAACCGATAAGCACAATTAAAACAGCGACGCCTAAAATAGTTTTTGGGGCCCTTAATATAGCTTGAATGATAGGATAATAAAGGCCATAAAGGACTCGATTTAATGGATTTTGTTGTTCCGGCCTAATTTTTCCACGAATAAGATACCCCATCAAGACAGGCACAAGCGTAATAGAAAGACCCGCAGCGGCAGCCATCGCATAAGTTTTTGTGTAAGCGAGAGGTGCAAAGAGTCTTCCTTCTTGTGACTGCAGCGCAAAAATAGGTAAAAAGCTAAAAGTGATAATGAGTAGTGAAAAGAATAAAGGAGGTCCAACTTCAAGTGCTGCTTTTTCAATAATTTGCCAGCGGTTTTCTTCCGTCATTGTATCATGTTCGAAGTGTTTATGAGCATTTTCAATCATCACAATGGCACCATCGACCATTGCCCCTATGGCAATAGCAATCCCCCCCAAGGACATGATGTTTGCGTTAATACCTTGAATATGCATCACAATTAAAGCTATCAAAATTCCAATAGGCAAACTGATAATAACGACCAGCGAAGATCGAAAATGAAATAAAAAGGCAATACAAATGAGAGAAACAATAATAAATTCCTCAATCAATTTGTCGCTGAGTGTGTCAATTGCCCGTTGAATTAAACTGGAACGGTCATAAGTTTCAACGACTTCTACTCCTGGTGGTAAGCTCGATTTGAGTTGGGTAAGTTTTTCTTTTACTCCTGAGATCGTTTTCATGGCGTTTTGTCCATAACGCATCACGACAATCCCACCCACAACCTCTCCTTCTCCATTCAATTCCGCAATTCCACGGCGCATTTCTGGACCGATCTGGACAAAAGCAACATCTTTTAAAAGAATAGGGACCCCATTCTTGCCGAGTCCAAGGGGAATTTGTTTAATATCTTTGATGGTTTTTAGGTACCCTCCCGCCTTCACTATGTATTCGGCCTCACCCATTTCAATGGTGGATCCTCCTGCTTCACGATTACCTCGCTGAACAGCTTTCATAACCTGATCAAGTGTTAAACCATAAGCTCGTAATTTATCAGGATCTAAAATAATTTGATATTGACGTACCATACCTCCTGCTGTGGCGATTTCAGCCACACCAGGCACTTTTTGGAGATCAAACTTAAGGTACCAATTTTGCAGAGTTGTGAGTTGGGATAAATCATTTTTGCCCGTGCGATCAACTAATGCATATTCATAAATCCATCCCACCCCGGTAGCATCAGGCCCCAACACAACACGGGCCCCTGGAGGTAATCGACTCGTAATTTCACTTAAGTATTCCAAGACGCGTGAGCGTGCCCAATAGAGGTCCGTCCCATCTTTAAAAATGATGTACACATAGGAAACGCCAAACCCTGATTCTCCTCGCACCGTAAGAGCCCCTGGTACGGCTAACATTGTGGTTGTCAGAGGATAAGTGACCTGATCTTCTACAACTTGTGGTGCTTGTCCTGGGAAATCTGTTTTAAGAATAACTTGAACATCAGATAAATCAGGAAGGGCATCCACAGCAATATTTTTAAGGGTATAAATTCCCCATAAGACTACTAATGCTGTTCCTAACAGGACTAAAAACCGATTTTGTATCGACCAACGAATAATTGCAGCAATCATCATCCGCCTTTCTAGTTATGAGTTTTTTCAAGGGGCACGATTAATAAT
>JAKFXB010000037.1:8841-9470 GCA_021731585.1 Alphaproteobacteria bacterium | reverse complement strand
CTCTTCGAGTCCTCGCACTAACGAAGTTGAGGAAGTAGTTGTTTCCCCACCCCCATCCATCATGGCGAGCGAAGAGAAGCCATCTATTCCAGAACATCAAGCGCTTCAACAAGTATCAACGCCCTCCTGGATTGCCGTGGACTCTGAGAGTCCTCGCAATAACGAAGTTGAGGAAGTAGTTGTTTCCCCACCCCCATCCATCATGGCGATCGCAGCGAAACAATCCATTTCTGATCATCAACCGTTTCAGCAAGTATCGACGCCCTCCTGGATTGCCGTGGACTCTGAGAGTCCTCGCAATAACGAAGTTGAGGAAGTAGTTGTTTCCCCACACCCATCCGTCATGGCGAGCGAAGAGAAGCCGTCTATTCCAGAACATCAAGCGATTCAACAAGTATCGACGCCCTCCTGGATTGCCGCGGCCTCTGAGAGTCCTCGCAATAACGAAGTTGAGGAAGTAGTTGTTTCCCCACCCCCATCCGTCATGGCGATCGCAGCGAATCCATCCATTTCTGATCATCAACCGTTTCAGCAAGTATCGACTTTACCATGGATTGCCGCGGCCTCTGAGAGTCCTCGCACTAACGAAGTTGAGGAAGTAGTTGCTTCCCCACCCGCAGGCGTCATGG
>JAKFXB010000037.1:0-8741 GCA_021731585.1 Alphaproteobacteria bacterium | reverse complement strand
CCATCCATTTCTGATCATCAACCGTTTCAGCAAGTATCGACTTTACCATGGATTGCCGCGGCCTCTGAGAGTCCTCGCACTAACGAAGTTGAGGAAGTAGTTGCTTCCCCACCCGCAGGCGTCATGGCGAGCGAAGAGAAGACATCCATTCCTGAGCATCAACCGTCTCAGCAAGTATCGACGCCCTCCTGGATTGCCGCGGACTCTTCGAGTCCTCGCACTAACGAAGTTGAGGAAGTATTTGTTTCCCCACCCCCATCCATCATGGCGAGCGAAGAGAAGCCATCTATTCCAGAACATCAAGCGATTCAACAAGTATCGACGCCCTCCTGGATTGCCGCGGACTCTTCGAGTCCTCGCAATAACGAAGTTGAGGAAGTAGTTGCTTCCCCACTCGCATCCGTCATGGCGATCGAAGTGAAGCCATCCATTTCTGATCATCAACCGTTTCAGCAAGTATCGACTTTACCATGGATTGCCGCGGCCTCTGAGAGTCCTCGCACTAACGAAGTTGAGGAAGTAGTTGCTTCCCCACCCGCAGGCGTCATGGCGAGCGAAGAGAAGACATCCATTCCTGAGCATCAACCGTCTCAGCAAGTATCGACGCCCTCCTGGATTGCCGCGGACTCTTCGAGTCCTCGCACTAACGAAGTTGAGGAAGTATTTGTTTCCCCACCCCCATCCATCATGGCGAGCGAAGAGAAGCCATCTATTCCAGAACATCAAGCGATTCAACAAGTATCGACGCCCTCCTGGATTGCCGCGGCCTCTGAGAGTCCTCGCAATAACGAAGTTGAGGAAGTAGTTGTTTCCCCACCCCAATCCATCATGGCGAGCGAAGAGAAGCCGTCCATTTCTGAGATTGAGAATGAGCCCCAAACATTGCAGCAAGAAGTGACGTTACCATTGGTTGCTGCATCTATTATAGAAGCTCTCAATAATGAAGTTGAAGAAGATGCAGTCGCTTCCTTACCATCAGTCATTGCAACTCCTGCGGAGCAGTCCATCCCTGATCATCAACCGTCTCAGCAAGTATCAACGCCCTCCTGGATTGCCGTGGACTCTGAGAGTCCTCGCAATAACGAAGTTGAGGAAGTAGTTGTTTCCCCATCCGCGCCCGTTATGGCGATCGCAGCGAAGCCGTCCATTTCTGATCATCAACCGTTTCAGCAAGTATCGACGCCCACCTGGATTGCCGCGGACTCTTCGAGTCCTCGCACTAACGAAGTTGAGGAAGTAGTTGTTTCCCCACCCCCATCCATCATGGCGAGCGAAGAGAAGCCATCTATTCCAGAACATCAAGCGTTTCAACAAGTATCAACGCCCTCCTGGATTGCCGTGGACTCTGAGAGTCCTCGCAATAACGAAGTTGAGGAAGTAGTTGTTTCCCCACCCCCATCCGTCATGGCGATCGCAGCGAAACAATCCATTTCTGATCATCAACCGTTTCAGCAAGTATCGACGCCCTCCTGGATTGCCGCGGACTCTTCGAGTCCTCGCACTAACGAAGTTGAGGAAGTAGTTGCTTCCCCACCTGCAAGCGTCATGGCGATCGAAGCGAATCCATCCATTTCCGACCATCAATCGTCTCAGCAAGTATTGACTTCACCATGGATTGCCGCGGCCTCTGAGAGTCCTCGCAATAACGAAGTTGAGGAAGTAGTTGTTTCCCCACCCCCATCCGTCATGGCGATCGCAGCGAAACAATCCATTTCTGATCATCAACCGTTTCAGCAAGTATCGACGCCCTCCTGGATTGCTGATGCCTCTTCTCGTCACAAGATAGCCTTTGATATAACCGGAACAGAGACTTTCAACGATGATAAAGGTGGTGTTTCTGCCGCACTTCAAAAAGCTAAGGCAGAAGAATTACGGCAAGAGTTTGATAGTCCCAGAGCTTCAACCCAATTACTCTTGCTCACAGGGTTACTCTTGTTAGGCTTTCTTTTCTTCCGCAGATCAAAACCCATCAGGCCTTACCGTGTCAAAAATGTCTTAATTTCTAAAGCTGCAGAGAATTGGAACGTCCCAGGATACCTTAGAGATGCGGCTTAATCTTTGACAAGACGCGTATCCCCATAGGAAAACTGTTTTAATCCTTGAGGAAGTTCGAGAAACAAATGTCCTTGAGGACTAATGCCCTTAGCAATTCCTGAGTGGGCTTCTTGTCCAGAAGTTAGGGTGACTTTCTTATTATCCAGAAAATCCAAACGCTTCCAGTCAGGCAAAAAAGAAGGGAAACCCCGGCTTGCAAAAGTTTCCATTCCTTTGAAAAGGGAGTTTATCATCTCTCCCGCTACCTCATTGCGATCCAATTTTTGATCCACCAGCTCCTCAAGGCAAGTCCAGTTCCCCACGCCCTTTAGGGGAATGTCCTTCATATTCACATTCAGGCCAATTCCAAGGATGGCCTTACAGGTGCCATTGGCTTCAGCAATTAAATCAATTAAGATGCCTCCTACCTTTTTTCCATCTATATAAATGTCGTTTGGCCACTTTAGGCGCGGCTTAAACCGCTGATCCACAACTTCGAGGGCCTTGGCAGTGAGAATCCCCACCAGCAAGCTTAATCCTGCCATTTCACTGATGTCCTTTTTAAACACATAACTCATGCTGCAATAAATATTTCGCCCAAAAGGCGAGGCCCAAGAACGTCCAAGGCGTCCACGGCCATGGGTTTGATGCTCCGCCAAACAGATGTGGGGAGAAGTTGTTGAGGTCAGATTCCTAAGATAATCGTTGGAGGAAGGAAGGCTTTCAAAGATATCAAGGGCGACATCCTTAGGAAGATATTTTTGAAGTTTTGATTTTTCTAAAAGGAGCAAGGGGCTCTCTAAAGAATAGCCAAGATGCTCAGATTTTATCCCAATATTATAGTTCTTCAGGCGCTGAATCACTTTCCAAACAGCCATGCGGGATACTCCCAAGATCTCAGCAATCTCCGTCCCTGCATGACGCTGGCCATCATTGAGGATATTAAGAAGACCTAAGGTTGTTGAGGAAAGTTCATGGATCATAGGGTGTCATCAGCTCCTTTGCTTTTATCCTATCAGTTGTATCTTTATTATGTATACAGAAAGTTAAGGCAAACATGAGCCGATTAAGTTTCATATTCAGCTCAAAAAGAAGCAAATTTTGAGCCGATTAAAATCTTCCCTTAAATTAATTTCCCTTTATTAAGGGGAATGGAGTATAGTTTATTTTAATATATACACATCGTACTTGAAGATACCACGTTTAAAACGCTCTTAATTGTCATTCCCGTCCTCGCGAAGGCGGGGAACACGGGAATCCAGGAAATGATTGGATCCCCGCCTGCGCGGGGATGACACTGATAAGTATGGACATAAGGTGTCTTCATATCGAGTAGGTATAGAAAACTTTTTATAAATCTTAACAGGAGCTTTAAATTTAGATCATGAGATTTTTTATACTTCTTTTTACAGGTCTCCTTTTAGCCAGTCCGGGATGGTATTTCATCACGATTCAGTTGCAATATGTTTCCACGATTGAAAGCCTATTTTATCGCTTTATTTTGGCAAGCCTTCTTTTAGAAATTGTCCGGCGATTTTCCAATGAATCGCAGCCTCCACAAATGAATCCACGCCTCTGGATCCTCACTTTGACACAAGGAATATTACTTTTTGGACTTAACTTTTGGTGTGTTTATGAAGCTTCAAAACATATGATCTCTGGCCTGATTCCGGCTCTTCCCGCAATTATTTTTGTCCCCGCGCTATTGATTGAACGTTTTATAGCGCAGCAAAAAATTTCCCCTATCAAGATTTGGGGATCGGCTTTCGCTATTCTAGGTATTTTCTTCTTATTTTTTCAGGAAATTACAACATTCGACACGGCCCACCTTTTTGGGCTTATGCTTGTCTTTTTTAGTATATTCTTCACCTTGGGGGGATCGGAAATTGCAAAACATCTGACACAGGTCAAAAAAGTTCCCGTTTTATGGTTGACTTCAAGAACCTTGCTTATGGGGGGCCTTTTCTTTTTAATGATTGTTATGATAGGTCCTGGTTTTTCACCCCTGCCCAATGAAGGGGAATTTTTCGTATCCTTGTTATATTTAATTGTTTTTGTAACGTGTCTTCTCTATTTTCTCCATATGTATATGATAAAGAACTTTGGAGTTCCCTCTGCCTCTTTTTTGTGGGTTTTGCTCCCCGGTGCATGTTTGTTTGTTTCTACATTATTTGAAGGATATGTGTGGACAATTATGACAACTGCAGGATTATTATGTATTGTCTTCGGAGCTTTTTTATTTTATTATCAACAAATGAATTTGAAACAGAAGCTCATAATGAAAAGCGCCAAAGTAGAGTCTAGCAATTTATGAAGAATGGACCTCAAAGGAAAATTAACAGTAATTGTTTCAGCCTGGGGCAATTAGACCACTTAAGGGAAGAATTACTGAGCTCGGGAAAAGTGATTGTAAATGAAAAATTCCTTCCATGGAATCAATCTGAGTTAAAGTTAATTGAAGAAAGAACTTCTCCAAAGAACATTGTCTATTCAAGAACAGAATACGGAGATACAGGGGAAAGAAATCCGGTAAGTTATTTTCGTCTCCTCCATCCAGAAATCCAAGAAACTTTTCTGCCTGAGTGCTTAAAATTAATTAGAAATAAGGAAACGAAGGCTTTCTTTTTATCTTTAACAGGATTAAGTGATTTTACAATTGATAGGTGTAAAGTTCATCTGTATCAAAAGGGTGATTTTATAGCCCTCCATAATGATAACGAAAGTTGCCCTGAATACCTCTATACGGTCATATTGTTATTATCTGAAGATTATATTGGGGGAGAACTTATCGTAAAAAAAGATTCGTGTTATTATAGCTTAAAACCTGAAATGTTTTCCATGATTGTAATAAATTCATTTTTATCTCATGAAGTCAAAGAAATTTTTGCGGGGTTAAGGAGAGCCTTCGTTTTTTTTCTTCGCAAAGTTGAACCCTATAACTCCTAAAACGCACGTCACCTATATCTAGGATATATTAACATAGTCAAATTTAGACTTATATCTTTTTTTAAGGTTTTCATATAATAACTGTATTCTTTGAAATTCAAAGGTTGTTTTATCTGCAATGAAGTACCAATCAATCGTTGGACCGCTTATTTCAGGGAGAATATGAACAAGAGGAACTCTACTAATAGTGATCCCAATATTTGATATGGGGCCTATTCCAATACCATTTTCAACACTTCGAAGGATACCATGGCCTGAATTGATATTAAAACAAGGCTTAAGCTTTACACCTCCTAAATAAAGGTGCCAATTAATTTCATTATAAGGAAAATCTATGTCTTCTCCATATCCAATAAGCCTATGGTCTTTTAGATCTTCGCTTGTTTGAGGTAAACCAAATGTCTTGATATATTCCTCACTTGCATAAAGCCCCATTTTTTGGGTGGTGATCAGCCTTTGCTCTAAAATGTTAAGTGGATCATCGACCTTTGGGCGCAGAGCGACATCATAATTACTAAGTTTGTCTAAAGGCACATCGCTGCCTATAACACATACCTGAATCGTAGGATTTTCCTTTACGAATGAAGCAATATCATCAGTAATCCACAGGGAAGCTATAGCGACTGTAGTTGAAATTCGAATCGTTCCAGAAAGAGATAAAAAGTCTTCTTCTAAAGCACGGAGGGAATGTGCTGCAACATTTAATATTACCTTTGCATACTCATAAAATTTTCTGCCTCTAGAAGTAACGATTGGAATTGCTCCCTGCATATCAACAAGTTTATATCCCACATCATTTTCTAAGGCTTTAATGCTTTTGTATAAACCTGAAACCGACATATTCATTTTTGTGGCTGCCGCATCATAGCTGGCCCCTGCTTCCACAAAAAAACAAAATCCCTTTAACTTATCAATATTCACAAGGAAGCTCCTTTAGATTCTCTGTTAAGGTATAATCTTTTTTATGTCAGAAAACAAAGTTTTTCACCTTTCTATAACAATTTTTCCAAACTGGAAAAATATATTGACATAATAGAAATAAAGAATATTATGTCTTTGCATACATGTATGCTTCCAGATCATGTGCTTACATTCGTAAGCTGCATGACAGGTGCTCGTAAGTGTTCTCTTGTTGGTAACGAGTGCCGCTTTCTTTTTTGAAAAGATAGTTTTGACTCTCTTCTCCCATCAAAATTTTGAGCCGATTGGTTTCATTATCAAAATTATGTAAGCTCAGATAGGAATATTACCTATCTCGCTGGGGTATAACCAATCTGATTAAATGCGTCTCTTACATACTTAATTGTACGCTTTCCAAATGTTTGCGCTTCCCCATGGGCAAAAATGCCCGTGACGACTTTTCCATTTTGATCAAGAAGTGCCTTATGTGACCCTCCAGAAGAGGCGTTTTTAATACTATCAGGGCCATTAATAGAGCGCCAAAGCGCTGCAAAATCTTGATATCTCACAGAAGAAAACCTTGTGACGTCAAACAATCTTTTAAGGATTTTCTGGTGTTTTCCTTTAAGGGAGATAAAATGGTTAGGGGGCGTTGTCTCTGGCACTCTAGCATGAAATGATCGCATTCCTCTAGGCCGTATTGGAGCAACTTCTGAAGTTTGACTTTCCTCGGGTTGAGCTATTTCTAATTGTCGCTCTTCGAGAGGAGATGTGCTGGAGGAGGATGTTACTAAGTCATCTTTTTTCCGTTCCTCAGGCATAGTTGAAGCAGCTTCTCTATCTATTAAAATTAATGGTAAGGCCATGGAGTCCTCTCCATCAACAGGTAAAGAAGCCTCTTCTGGGGTATCTGCCCTTAAAAGTAAATCCGCTGGCATCTGAACCTCCTCTGAGGGTTCGAAAGAAGAGGGAAATGTATACCCTGAAGAGGAAGAAGAGGAGGAAGTTACTAAAGGAGCACGTTCGTTTCTTTCAACTGAATAAGGTTTTAAAAATTCAGGATAGGGAAGCTCAGACAAGGCATAGGGATGCTGCCATGTTGGTTCGAAGAATTTTCTTTCGTAGGGAGTTACGCTAACTATCGCTTTTTCTTTATGAAAACTTGAATAACTGTATAGTGTTGCTGTCTCAGTATATCGTAGATGTGTTGTAAAATACTCCCAATCACTCATTTGTCCCTTATAAGCAGATTCAAGGATAAATGTCTCATCAGGGTGGCCAAAACCTTTAGAGTTATCTTCAAGGAGTGAGCATAATGTTGGGGAGGCTCTCAACAATCTTTTTGTATTTCCGGGTAAAGTTCTTAAATCTATCATAGAGGCTATGCCTAGAATAATTCTATTAAATGTTTGATATTTATCAGTCGCTTTTATAGAAAGAGACTGCTGCTCTGGTGTAAGTAAATGATAAATGTCTGGATTTGTTGGACCATATAAAATATCCCCTCTACCTGAAGGATTGTTAATAAAATTATTATGAAATTTTAAACTATTTTGGCGTCTTGAATTTACAAAGATATACCTTAGAAATAATATTTCTTGAAGAGCGTTGTTTTCAGTTAACTGATTTTTTTGAAGTTTGTTTAAAATTAATAATACTTCTTCATTAGTCTGCACATTTTTTTTAATGGAGGTAATTACTTCTGGTGTTATACAATCTTGAAAAAGATCAATATAGTCTTCTTCATGGGCCTGCAGGATCTCAACGTCTCGTATAAGCCCTTCAATGACTTTACTTTTATTTGTTACACGATCTGTTCTCTCTTGTTCGATAGGATCAACAGAAGAAGAGGCTTTACTAGAAGAGATTACTCCTGTTTCATCCTTTAAGTATTCCTCATGCATGGCTGAAGCAGCAGATAAAAATAACAACGTCATTGCTGTTGAATTTCCTAAAAGCTTCTTCGCAAGAGAAATCATAATTACCATCCTTGAAATAAAAAATAATATAGTGTTTATCTTATGGTGATTTATTTTGCATTTTGCAAGCCTTTTAAATTTTTCCTCTTGAATACTGTAAGTGCAAAGTTCTTACAAATAGCCAATTCAGAAAATTGCAGATTTGTTTTCATTTATGAAATCATAGCTCTTACAGGGGGTGAGCTATGGCATCACATCAAAGACGCGGACGGCCTAAACTAAATCGAGAAGCTATCGATATGGGAACGGAGGCGTTGCAACAAAAGCGGCGCGCGCTCTTTAAAAAGGGAAATCCTAAGGAGATGCCCCTTACAGGGTCTTTACTTGGAATCTTTTACGCAAAAGCCCTTATTCCCGAGCCTCTCTATGAGGCGGGGCGTACCTTTGCAAAAATTGCCTATCGCTATGAATTTTGTCTGGGGCAGTCTTTTCGTGCTCGTCGAAGCTCGTTAATTCTTGAACGTCGTGGCTATTCTGACTTTTTGCCCGATGACACAGACAGAAAACGGATCAAAGCCTGGCGCCAAGCCTTAAAGGCATTAGAACAAGCAGGTCTGCGTCCTTACAAGACCGTGATGGACGTCGTGTTTTATGACGCTGATCTCTATACTTCAGGCCTTCCGTTTTTCCTAGTGGAAAGGACAGGTGATCTTCGTCTGGGACTCGAATGTCTTGAGGCGCATTTTAACCAAAGGCGAAGGTAGAAATAGAGTATCTTTTTTTCAGGTGAGATAGGATCACCTCTCCCCTTGTGTGGCTTTGTTGAATAAATGAGGCGTTACGAACAAGGAAATATAGGATAAACTCTTTTTAAGCAAAAAAAGAAGGGTAAACCTATATGTCTAAAAAAACCTACCGTGTTCGTAACTGGAAAGAGTATAA
>JAKFXB010000097.1 GCA_021731585.1 Alphaproteobacteria bacterium | reverse complement strand
GAAAAACAGAAAGTTAAAAAAGTCGCTTTTTTAAACATAAAATTTCCTTTTATCCATTTATTATTTGAATAAACAAAAGCAATCAATGGACTGATATATAGTAGTTGATGTGTGTTTGATACCAATATTTGTATTGCTAACGCTCAGCTGGAGGAAATCGGCTCTCAATCAGAGTTTTAAAAGAAAAAACAACCTTTTTTTGGAACTTATCAGTTAATCCTTTTTCACCCTCATGGGCTTGTACAAAAGAAAGCACTTTGTCAGCAATATCATTACCAACAATGTTGACATATTGAAGGTTATCATAATTTTTAAGAATAGAAGCAAGAAGTTCCAGGTCTTCGTCATTTTGTAGTCCACTAATACGAAGGTTGAGAACGTTAAGATTAGGAAGGTAAGGAAGTAAATCTTGCGCAATCTTTCTGAGTCCTGATGTACAAAGCAGGGTACTATGTAAATCTAAAGTATCCACTTCTGCAAGTTCTTCTGGATCTAAAACAAGGGTTTGTCGAATAAATTTGCTCGTTGAGACATAACCTTCATCTGCAAGCCACTCTATATCCTCATCACTCACAACCTTTGTTCCATCCAAAGTACGACCTGCCATAACTGAGCTGTTTAAGCTGAAAGCGAGAAACAAGGCTGCTAAATAAAACTCTATTTTATATTTCATGACAACCTCTTATTTGTTTAATTGATCTTAAAATTAATATAAGAATTTTGTTTAAAAAGTCAAGAAAATTATAATTGTTATATAACAAACATATTGTTTTTTATGAAAGTTGTTTTACTTAAGGTTTTTTCAGCTTATGCAACATCCTCAGATAACTTCAAGTTACTCTAGAACTCTTATTCTATGACTATCCATCAGTAGACTGAGGATGATCAGGAAATGCAGGAAGAAAAACTAAAGAACGATTACGAGGAAGAGGCTGTTTGTCTGGAATGAGCACATACTCAAATCGTCCTCCTAAGGCCTCTGCTATCTTTTGAAAATAGCCAGAATCAAACATATCTTGACTCTCATACTTTTCACTTTGATAAGCTTGATGATATGGTATATGAGCCATTATTGCTAACTTATATAATGATAACCCTCTTGCTAAACGTATGGCTTTAATCCAACCTGTCGCTGGTTTTAGAGGGATGGGAAAGGCTTGATAAAGTTGCTTCTTTGAAGAAGAATAGCTTAGGGGAGTATTGGGAATAAAGACATATTCAAATCTCCCATTTAAAGCATGAGCAATGTTCTGTATATCTTTGTGGACAAGAGTATTCTTAGCCTCACGGGCTTCAAGATATGTGATTTGTTGTGTATCTTTTACTTTTATAGCTTTTGCAAGTTGTTTTTGTTGCATCTGATATATTGTTCTTATAAATTGTATCCAACCTTCTGAGGGCTTGCGAAAAGAAGAGTAAATCTTTTCAAAGCGTCTGCGATAAGATGGCGAAAGTTCATCAAAAAAAGCTTGTTTTGGAACAAACATTAACCGAACCTGACAGTTTAAGCCCTGCGCTACTTTTTTTAGAACTGGGGAGATAAGTTCATTATTTTTTTCATTTTTCTCAAAAATATCGATCTGAGAAACGTTTATACCCACTCTTTTTGCCAAATCTTCTCGGCTCAACTGAAGTGTTTTTCTAAGGTCAGAAATCCAGCCTTCAGGAGGAATCTGCTGAGCCGCCTGAAAGGTAAGCTCATACTCTTTCCCGAGATCTTCATCTAAATTCGGATAATAAGGCGAGTCCTTATTGGGAATAAAAAGATAATTGAGATGACAACCTAAAGCATGAGCTATTTTTTCAAGTGGGGGATAGGGGGCTCTTTTTTCTCTTTCAGCCCTCTCCACTTTAGCTATTTCTTGATATCTACACCCCATCTTTTTGGCTAATGCCGCTAGTGTTAAACCATTTTTTTTTCGTAGCATTTGAACGTAGCCACCAGGAGAGCGTTTTGGAAGTAATGTAAGTTGTTCAAATTGTATAGGAAAGAGTGGGCGTTTTGACCACGAAGAAGTTGTACGAAGTTTTTTTGATTCTAAACTTTTTTGAGCTTTTAGTTTTTTTAAAAAGATCTTCTTTTCCTCCTTTAGTTTTTTTAGAAGGATATTTTTTTTCTTATTTTCAAAGGTATTTTGTATAAAATTCATGTCCTCTGGTATAAAAATAAGCTCCGCTCGACAGTCTATTGCCTCTAAAATGGATTCTAAATGTATAGGCCGTATTTGATCTTTTCTCTCCGCCCTCTCCACCTGACCGATACGTTGGTAGTAAAAATAATTTGCGCGTTGTGCTAATTCTGTTTGCGACATGCCCCAGGCATTTCTCATGGTTTTCAACCAACTCTTTTCAGGTTTTTGAGGTAAAAGAGAGAGTTTCGTGAATCTTTTCACCGCCTCTTGACGAGTTGCTGCATCTTCTTTAAAAACATCGCTTTTTTCTGAACAAATATAAGGAATAATAACATACTCCAATCGAAGGCCTAGAGCTTGAATTAATTTTCTCATTAATTTTCTCATGGGCTCTTTTATAATCCGATCATTCTTTTCGTCACTTTCAGCTTGAATAATAATACCTTCCTCTATTCTTATTTTTTTACTGACGTCAGAAAGGGATAGTCCTGAGGAGTTTCGGAGATAGCGAAACCATCCTTCCGGAGGTTTCGGATGGGAGAGTATATATTCTCTTTGCTCTTCCCAAAGCTGGGCAAGGGGAGATTTTATTTTCTTCTTAATAGGCTTCTCAGAAATAAAAGTATAATGAATTTGACAACCTAAGGCATGGGCTAAATCTTGAACGTGTTTACAAAATATACTTCCTTTCGCGGCCGACTTTTCAAGTTGCCTTATTACATTCTGGTTTATGTCTAACTTCTTTATCAAAGCACAATGAGAGACACCTAATGCTTTTCGTAAATAGTAGATTTGCCCCCTATTTGTTTTTGTGTCTGCAGAGCCCATAGGAAAATAATAAAATTGTTTCAGAAACTTCTCTTCGAATAGGGAAGGTTCTCGAACAAGAAAATACTCAAAGCGACATCCTAGAGCTTGAGCTACATCTTTCAGAGGCACATTATTAAAGGTTTGAAGTAATTTGCCTGTCCATTCAGCCTTTTCTAGCCAAAAAACTTCCTTTTCCGTCCTATTAATCCTCTCTCCAAGTTGTAATTTAGATATATTTAAGGCTTCTCTAATGGTATCTATCCACCCGTCAGGAGGATATAAGGATAATGAGAAAAAAGGAGCGAGTTGCGGAAAATAAGCTTGCACAGAAGGGGGCCAGAGGGGATTATCATAGGGAATAAAAAGATATTCTAATCGATATCCTAACCCACATGCAGCCTCAATCAAACGATCACTAAATAGCTTATTTTTTCTTTCATTCTCTTCTATTTTTAAAACAGTGCACTCACTAATATGAAGTTTTTTTGCGAGTTCTCTTCGACTCATTTTTTGAGCCTTTCGAATAAATTGAATCCAGCCATTCGGAGGCTTTGTAGGCAAGGGCGGGTATTGCATTGTACTCCAAGTTTCAAGACTGTTAGGGGAACTATCCGCCGAATCCCTTTTTATTAACTTATCAATGTCTTTTGGAATAAAAATATATTGAAACCTTCCTCCAAAAACCTTTGCAATTCTATTAAGTCCAACAGGAACCTTGGCTTTTTCTTCCAAACGTTGAATTTTCTCAATGGACATATTTAGCTTTTGAGAGAGCCTAGAACGATCGAATCCTAGAGCAGTGCCTAATGAAACAATCCACCCTTCAGATGGTTTTTCGCAATAAGGAGCCAGAGAATAAATTTCTTTAAGTTTCCTTAGAAGAAGATCCTCCTGTAAGAGTGCAGTAGTGTTTTCCTCGTTTTCCATGTGATCTAAGAGCTCTCAACAAAAGAGTTAACTTTTTGCTTTTTATCAATATTTCAACATACTATCATTCAATGATAAACAAAAAGTTAAAAAACTAGACTTAAATGGCTTGATGTTGTTGAAGAACCTATGTTGAAAAAGAAATTAAAAACAACTACTTAAACCTCTTCAGCCATTATTCCATACTCTCTATCAATAGACTTAGGATGATTAGGAAATGCAGGAAGAGGAACTAAAGAACGACTGCGAGGAAGAGGCTGCTTATCTGGAATGAGCACATACTCAAATCGTCCCCCTAAGGCTTCTGCTATTTTTTGAAAATAACAAGAACTAAATACGTTTTGACTTTCAAATTTTTCGCTTCGGTAAACTTGATGATCTAATATATGAGCCATTATGGCTAATTTATGCAATGATAATCCTCTTGCTAAACGTATGGCTTTAATCCAACCTGTCGCTGGTTTTAGAGGGATAGGAAAGACTTGATAAAGTTGTTTCATTGAAGAAGAATAGCTTAAGGGGGTATTAGGAATAAAGACACATTCAAATCTCCCCCCTAAAGCATGAGCAATCTTTTGTAGTTTTTTCCGGACAAGAGTATTTTTAACCTCACAGGCTTCAACATATGTAATTTGTTCGTTCTTTGCTTTTATAACCTTAGTAAGTCGCTCCCGATTTATCTGATGTATTGTTCTTATAAATTGTATCCAACCTTCTGGAGGCTTTCGAAAAGAAGAGGAAATCTTTTCAAAATGCTTGCGATGAGATGGCGAAAGTTCATCAAAAAAAGCTTGTTCTGGAACAAACATTAACCGAACCTGACAATCCAAGCCCTGCGCGACTTTTTTTAAAATTGGGAAGATAAGTTCATCGTTTTTTTCATCCCTCTCATAAATATCAATCTGAGAAACGTTTATACCCATTCTTTTTGCCAAATCTTCTCGGCTAAACTGAAGTACTTTTCTAATAGCAGCAATCCACCCTTCAGAAGGAGTCTGCTGAGCTGCTTGAAAGGTAAGATCATACTCTTTCCCGAGGTCTTCATCTAAATTCGGATAATGAGGTGAATCCTTGTTGGGAATAAAAAGATAATTGAGATGGCAACCCAAAGCATGAGCTATTTTTTCGAGGGGTGGATAGGGGACTTTTTTTTCTCTTTCAGCCTTCTCTATCTTAACTATTTCTTGATATCTACACCCCATCTTTTTGGCTAATGCCGCTTGAGTTAAACCATTTTTTTTTCGTAGCATTTGAACATAGCTCCCAGGGGAGCGTTTTGGAAGTAATGTAAGTTGTTCAAATTGTATAGGAAAGAAAGGGCGTTTTGACCACGAAGAATGTGTACGAAGTTTTTCTGACTTTAAACTTTTTTGAGCCTTTGACTTTCTTGGAAAGACGTTTTGTTTCTTCTTTGTTTTTTTTAGAGAAACATTCTTTTTCTGATTTTCAAAAGCATTTTGTATAAGATTCATATTCTCTGGAATAAAAATAAGTTCTGCTCGGCAGTTCATTGTCTGTAAAATGGACTCTAAAAATATAGGCCATATTTGGTCATTTTTCTCTGCCGTCTCTAGGAGAGAGATAGGAGAAGGGCTAGAATAATTGACACGTTGGGCTAATTCTTTTTGCGGTATCCCCCAAGCCTTTCTTATGGCTTTCAACCAACCCTTGTCAGGTTTTTGAGGTAAAAGAGAGAGTTTTTTGAATCTTTTTACTGCATCTTGACGAGTTGCATCATTCATGTCTTTGGGAATAAAAATATATTGAAACCTTCCTCCAAAAGCCTTCGCAATCCTGTTAAGACCAACAGGAGCTTTTGTTTTTTGTTCTAAGAGGTGAATTTTCTCAATAGACATATTTAACTTTTGAGAGAGCCCAGAACAATCGAGTCCTAAAGCAGCCCCTAACGAAATAATCCACCCTTCAGGTGGCTTTTCGCAATAAGGCGCAAGAGAAGAAATTTCTTTAAGTTTCCCTAGAAGGATTTCCTCTTGTGAGAGTGTAGTGAGATTTTTCGCGTTTTTCATACGATTCAAAAGCTATAATAAAAAAGATTAATCATTTTGCTTTTTATTAACATTTAATATAGCTCACCATTCACTCATAGGCAAAAAATTAAAAAGCCATCCTTAAATGGCTTAATGTTGTTGAAGAAGCTACAATAAAAAAGAGTTTGAAAACAATAAGTTAATTTTTTTAACAGGTTTTTGTTTATTTCTCTTAATATAAGCAATCTTTGCTGATGAGAATTGACCAAGCTGATAGCCTCCGCCCTCTCTATGTCTCTCGTACAAAAGTGTAGATCATTCATCTTATCACTTATCCCCTTCAATTTATTCACTTTTGAAGAATTGACTTTTTTTAAAATAAATATATCCTCTAGTTAAGAGTATACTTTTTATTTATCTTAGGGTATAGCGTTGTTTGTTAGTGGAGCCCTAGAGATCACCTTTTGTGTTGGGCGTAGTAGCAAATACAGAAGTGGCGAATACAGAGGTTATTTGTATCATGAAAGAACTTTTTCAAGCTGTAGATATTAAAAAATGGGCGAAGAAAATAACAGCCTCAGCGGTTATCGCATCTATGCTTATGATAGATGCAACCAAAGCTATGGAGGATGATCCCCATTTATCAAAAGTGGTTCACAGAATTCCTTCTCCAAAACCTAGAACTGCAGACCTGGAAATTATCGACAGTGATCATTCAAAACAAAGTTCTAGCTCGGACGATAGCGGCTCTTCTCCAGAAAAGCTCGCACTTGAGGGAGGCAAAAGCTTACCCACTATTCCCTTCCTCGGTTTTCTACAAAGCAACCAAGATGCAACCTCTCCTTCTACTGCTCTTCCAACTTCTTCCTTACAGCCACTTGAAATTGTCCCTCAATCAGATTTTGGGACAACTCCTGTCACAGGATCCCTGCAAGATAGAATTCCTTTGCCTTCTCAAACCTTATCTGGGGCCAGTAGGACGAGTTCGAGTTATCAAGATGCTGGGCCGAGTGAAAAAGATCCTCTTTTAAGCTCTGGCACAAGTAGCTATGGGAGTAGCAATAGTAGCCATAGTAGTAGTCATTCTAGCGAAAGCAGCAGTGATTCTGACGAAGATGTTGAGCTCGGCAGGGCAGGTCATCCTCAGCCTGAAAACAATGGAGTTCAAGGTCCTTTTGAGCGATTCATAGCAAGGTTTGCGAGTACTCAGTCCCCTCAAAGCTCATCTGATCAAAAAGGATCTCATTCAAGTCGTTGGAAAAGTACTTCTAACGTTATTGATCTAAGAGACAATGAAATTCTAGAAAATGGTGGAGCCCCTTCCTTCTTAGGACAAGGGCATCATCTTTCTATTCAATCTCAAGACCCAGGAGATGATGAGCTTACTGTAGATGTCGATCTGATAGGGGATGAGAATCCAGCTTCTCAATCGAGATTCCTTCCGACGTGGTTTTCAGATCATCCTTTTTGGCCCGAACGCCCTGAATTTACTCTTGAGCCAGGGGCCCTTCAAAGAGCCTCTCAATTTCTTGATCCACTTCGGTCAAGGCATGCCGCTGAAAATCTTCCCGATGCAAGTGAGGATGAAAGATCTTCGAGTTTTAGCGCTTCATCAGGAAGTGATGCGTCCCCACAAGGCTCTCCAACATCCTCACGATACGCAGCGCCTCCTCCAGATAGTTCAGAAAGTGATGGAGACTCTATTGCCCATCTTTTGCCCTTGAGTCATCCCCATGGCGCTATTAGCAATTACGCAAGTTTTCAAGGGATGCAGTCTTCTTCAATTAATCAAAACCTTGATTCCATGGCAGCCAGTGCTGCCCCTTACATAGGGCCCCTTTCCCCTCGAGACGCCTGGCTACAACTTCTCGATGGCTTAAAAGACCTTTCTCCAGCAGCAAAAACACAATTAACAGACTTTACCCACCAAATCCTCCACGGCAAAAGCACATGGCTTCAACGCCTTGGGAAATGGTTGATTGGGCCACTTATTGGTGTAGGCTTCGCGTGGGCAATGGGGCCTGTTTATGATGGAGGACTTACTTACTTAGGTAATGTAGATGAAGCGTTTAATGAGTTTTTGAATGGAAACGGCGGCAATTATATTGTTTTGTACATTAACTATAGCGCTGGCCCTGATGGTATTGCCAGAAATGCTCGTTTGTGGAAAAAGGGGATTGCTTCTCTTTTTTCCCAAGAAGAAAAAGAAGTGGGGCGCATGTGTATTACAGGGGCAATAGCTGCTGTTACCGCTCTTATTCCTGTTGCTTATCTTATTTTAGCTGAAAACATTCCACGAGAAGCGTTTCAGCTTCCCAATTGGGATAATGGATTTGGAATTGTTGTTGCTACATTTGGCCCTCTTCTCTATATAGATGCATTTGCAAAGGATTTTGACACAGCGTGGAAAACCATTCCCAAGCTAGAAGATTGGTTTAGGCAAGCCAGAGAATTATTTTTTCCTTCATCCTTGCCTCCTCAAATAAGGTCTCCTGAAGAAATTCAGAGGAAAAAATTTGATGGTGATCTTACACAATTAAAACATTTTCTTGCGAGAGCTTCAAATACAGTCATTAAAGCCATTTATAAGGATGTCCAAGATGTTATTGCGGGGGCCCGCTCTGAAGTAGATTTGGCAGCTCAAAAAGCTTTTGCGGCGGTAAGTTACTTGCTCTCCTTAGGGGATGAGGTGCAGGAAGTGGCTAAGGAAAATGCCAAAAAATCTATTGCTGAGCTTTTTTTTGATGGCTTGGAATATACCTGTTTAATTTTAGGAGCCCCTACGGTTGCCCTTCTTCTTGAACTTGTCGGATCAACGTTTGCCTCCCTTTTTACATCTAACGGGGGGGTGGCCGATTCTATTGGAGGAGGATTTGCCCTTGTTGCTTTCCTTCCCTTTAACTATGTGCTGCTCCAATCTATGGATAATTTTAAAAACCTCATTTTTAGCAAAGATCCTCAAGGCTATGAAAGCCATTCTGCAGTCCGATTGCCTATAAAAGTATTTATTGGCATTCAATCATTTGTTTATTTGTTTCAAACCAGCATTGCTGTCCTTCAAAGTTATCAAAAATGGTTTGGAGAAGGGTGGTGGCCTTTTGCAGCAGCAGCACCTTTCCTTGTTGCTAGATCTACGGGATTTCTTAACGGTTTTAATGAAACCTTTAATGAGCAAATCACAACATCCGCTATAAACGCGTGTCACAGGATAGGAGGCATATGCAAAGGAGACTCTCTTTGCTCAGACTGTCAAAAAGATTGGCTGATTCGATTTATTGAATCCAGCCGGAGTGATTTAGAACATTGGAGTCCAGAGCTGATACACAATCTTACAAAAGGTGTAGAAATATTTAAGAATGAAGAAGTTAACTCTTCCTTTAATGAGATTTGACTCTTCGAATAAATATTTCTACCCCAGAAAAGATTTTGCTATTAAGAACAATGGGGATTATCATAACAACTAGTCTCTGTTTTAAGTTGCGTTTTTGACTCAGGATGAGCGTCACCAACAACACCTTCATGGGCAGTAAATCTTGAAGGGAAGCCATCCGGGGTAACGACTTCAGGTCCAGGGTTGTGAAATTTACTGGCAGCAGCATCAAAGGAATTTTCTCCTCTAACACTAGGGTGAACTAAAACCGTATGGAGTTTGGAGGCATCATCCCGTGGAATTTCTCTAGCTCTGTCTTCTGCGGCTGCAAAGTCGCCTCTGCCCCCATGATGCTCCCACCGTGCAAAAGCATCCGTTTGAGTTGTTGATAGAATTCCTAAAGTCAGGGCGCAAAATATAATTGGTTTGATGGTTTGCATTTGTCCTTCTCTGAAATGACCCCCAAAAACTGGACCATTTTTTCGAAAAAGTTTGGT
>JAKFXB010000136.1 GCA_021731585.1 Alphaproteobacteria bacterium | reverse complement strand
AAAAAATGCCTAATTTTTTAGATGCACTTGAATAATTCAACTTTTATTTTTTCTATTAAATAGTTTCTATGCTATTATTAATAATAATAGTTGTGATTTATTGTAAATAGAAAGTCAATAAAAATCGATGGGTTATGTGCTGATGGTTAAGGGTATGAAAGGGATGTTAGTAGACTTAAGAGAAAGAATGACTCATAAGAATTTCCTAGCAATAGTCTCCTTTTTTCTAGGAGTTCTAAGTTTATTATTCTTTCCTTTAGAAGCTTCGGCTCTGTTTGAGGCAAACTCTGACGTGTCGAGTGCTAAGTTGATTTCTTCAGTTTCAGGTGAAGGCGATCAAAAAACAATTTGGATTGGCTTGGATATTGATTTAAAGCCGGGGTGGAAAACCTATTGGCGTACCCCTGGAACTTCAGCGTATGGGTTAAAAATTGATTGGTCTGAATCACAAAATCTAAAATCTGCGGATATATATTGGCCCGTACCTGATAAAATTGAGTCTTTTAAAGTGATTGCGAATGGTTATAAAGATGACGTTATTATCCCTATAAAAATTACCTTGAAAAAGCAGCATACCCCCTTATCTCTAAAAGCAAAACTTGATTATCTTGTCTGTGATCCAGGAAATTGTATCCCCCAGAGTAAAACTGTGACCTTGGTGATACCAGAGGGGCCAAGCCACCCTTCTGCAGATGCACAAGAAATTGCTTCTGCAATCGAGCAGATCCCTGAAAAAAACAATCCAGATTTGAGTATAAACTCGGCCCAGTTTATTCAAAATGAGACTGCAGGGTCTTACTTAAGGTTGACTGTGTTTCACACAACACCCCTGGTGTCATCAGAAATTTATGTTGAGGGAGTGCAACGTTTATTTTTTGACAATGTATACACTATCCATAGCGTTAGCGGCACTAATGGAAAAATATCAACGATCGATGTTCCCATCTATAAGAATGCAAAAAGAGAAGTGGGTCGCACACAAAATCTTATTGGTAAAACTCTTACAGTAACGCTGGAAAGCGGTGACGAGGCTGTGGAAAAAACAGTTCTGGTGACTCCCCCACCCATTAGCCTACAGGCCACATTGCTGATGTATGGGTTTGCTTTTTTAGGGGGCTTCATTCTAAATTTCATGCCTTGTGTCTTACCTGTTATTTTACTTAAAATTTTCTCCATTACGAAATATGGGGGGGCGAGCTCGTCCGCCGTACGCAGCGCGTTATTTTTGAGTGTTATGGGTATTCTTTCCTCTTTTATGATCTTAGGCCTTGTCCCTATCTTTTTTAACCTGTTAGGGGTCTCATTTGGGTGGGGAATGCAGTTTCAAGAACCTATTTTCTTAGTTTTTATGATGCTCATCTTAACCTTATTTACAGCAAATTTTTGGGGATTTTATGAAATTATTCTGCCCGCAAAAGTCACTGCCTTAGGATATGAATATGGTGATAAGCAGGGGAATGCAGGCCATTTTCTATCGGGTATGTTTGCAACTCTTCTTGCAACGCCTTGCTCTGCGCCTTATCTGGGAACGGCTGTAACGTTCGCTCTCTCTCGAGGGCCATTTGAAATTCTTCTTGTCTTTTTTTTCCTGGGCCTAGGGCTCTCGCTTCCCTTTATTCTTGTCATGATATTTCCAAAAGTAGCAACCTATCTTCCCAAGCCAGGAAAATGGATGATTGCCTTTAAGCAAGTCCTGGGATGGGGTTTCTTTTTCACGATGCTGTGGCTTTTCTATGTCCTCACGAGTCAAGTGTCATTGTTAACAGCTCTTATTATATTAAGTGCCTTGCTGTCGATTATCTTCATATTTTGGTTGCATCATAGGTTTCCTTCCCATCAGCGCGTTTATATTTTATCTGTTCTGACTATTTCTATTCTTCCTTTTATCATCCTACCTCTAGAATATATGAAAAAACAGGAAGTTGCAGTTCAAACACAGAGTGTGAAACAGGTTGCGAATATCATTAAATCAGATTTAAAAGCAGGAAAGCTTGTGTTGGTAGATGTCACCGCTGATTGGTGTCTCACCTGTAAGGTTAATGAATTCTTTGTCCTTGATACAGAAAAAGTTAAAAATCTTATGAAAGTAAATGGGGTGAACTTGATTAAAATAGACTGGACATCTAGAGATCCTGAAGTTTATGAATATTTAAAAAGCTTTAATCGTAATGGGATTCCCTTTTATGTCATCTATGGGCCTCATCTGCCCTATGGACAACCGCTGCCACAAATTTTAACATTCTCCATTATAGATGAGGCAATTAAGAAAGCGAAATAGCGCATGAAATTATATAAACATTCATTTACTTCAATGGGGTGCCCCTGTGGCATCCAATTTTATGCCGCTGATGATCAAATGGCTAACAACGTGTTCAAGGCCGTTTTTGCAGAAGTTGATCGCCTAGATCATTATTACACCAATTATTCCCCGTCTAGCTTTACAGCGGCTATCAATAGAAGTGCGGGTGACAAGGTAGGAATTATAGTGGATCCTGAAACAGCAACTCTTTTGGACTATGCCCAACAATGTACCCTCATGAGTGATGGATTGTTTGACATTACGGCGGGCGCCCTTCGTCGAGCATGGGTATTTGAAGAAAATAATGCTGTTCTGCCTTCTCAAGAGACGCTGGATAAACTTTTAACCATCGTGGGTTGGGAAAAAGTGAAATGGAAAAATCCAAGGTTTACCCTTCCTAAAAAAGGAATGATGATTGATTTTGGAGGAGTTGTGAAAGAATATGCTGCTGACGCAGCTGAAAAAATATGCCGATCTATGGGGGTCAACCACGGTTTTGTTGATATGGGTGGAGATATAAAAGTTATTGGCCCCCACATAGATGGTAGACCTTGGGGAATCGGTGTCAGTCATCCAAGGGTAAGGGGTAAAGAAATAGCTGTCATTGGGTTAGGGACAGGGGCCATTGCAACAAGTGGTGATTATGAAAGATCCATTATAATTGATGGAAAAATTTATTCACACATCCTTAATCCTAAAACAGGTTGGCCTGTTGAAGGTATCAGCGGTGTTACCGTTGTTGCAGATCATTGTTTAATTGCTGGCAGTCTGACAACGATTACCTTCCTAAAAGGGAAAGATAAGGGGATAAAATGGTTAAAATCTTTTGGCGTGCCCTTTTTCTGTGCTGATCAATATGGCAAGCCTATTGCATCAAGAAATTTTGAAATTCCAAAATGACCAATTTACCCCGTATATGTATGTTAACCTTTTATTAACGATTATATTGTAGACCTATGCAAACGTAACAACCTTAAGGGAGTAAAAAATGATAAAAACTAAAAAAAATATAGTCGTATTTGGACTTCTTGCTTCTCTTTATGTGACGCCAAGTTGGGCAGAACAAATGAAACCATTCTCACTTCCAAGTTTGCAAGGCGAATCCACAATAAGCTCCAATGCTGGTAAGGGAAAGGTCATGATCGTTGACTTTTGGGCGTCTTGGTGTGAGCCGTGTAAAGCCTCATTTCCAGCTTATAATGAACTCTTAAGTAAATATGCAGGCAAAGGGCTAGTTATTGTTGGAATCAATATTGATAATGACAAAGAAAAAGCTTTAGGATTTTTAGAAGAGACTCCTGCGAATTTTCTTGTTGCCGCAGATCCAGACAAAAAGGTAGCAGCAGCTTATAATTTACCCACCATGCCTACAGCTTATATTATTGGTCGGGACGGAAGTATTCTGTACACCCATGCTGGGTACCATGAGGGTGATCTTGCCGGAATGGAAAAAGAAGTTGAAACCGCATTGAATCAAGGTAAAGAGACATCAAGTCAAAATAAAGGCACCTTAGAACAAGAATAATTAGATAATCTGTGCCTTTCACTTGTCTTCTCTTTTCTCTCTTTTTTGGGGGGACAAGTGAACGTTTAATCATGAAATGCGATTTAAAATTACAATCGGCTTTGGCCGGTTGTAATTACACTTAACAGCTTAATTTACGGAGCGAGGTAACTATCAAAAATCATAGATAAGATGTGGATTCTTTTCTGCTTTTATTTGGCTCTGGATTGCAAGATATTGTTTAACTTTTTCCAAGGGCTCTTTTCTCTTCGCACGGCGATAAATACTTTCTTCTGCAATCCATGGGGCCTCGGCAGAAGTAAGTTTTATCAACTGTTGAGCAATAACCTTGCTCGCACTTGCCTTGCCCTCTACAGTCTCAGAAGCGGGGATTATATCTTCATAATTTTCTAAGACGGACACTCTTCCTGTATCTTTCTCGTTCACTACATGCGCTTTATGGACATCATTCATAGCAGTATTGTAATAAACTAATATTTTTCCAGGGGGCATGGTATCAATAGATTCAGATGGCATAACATCAATGGCTTCAGAAATAACGAACGTGGATTCTCCCGGAATAAACATTTTGCCTTTCGTTGTCCTCACTGCACCTGCTACAAGATCAAAGGTATTATAAGCACTGATCCACTCCTTGTTTTCAGGAGTATTATGTTGGAAATCAAAAATTTTATACTCAATTCCCTTATCAGCTAGTTTGTTGGCAAAGAGTTCTGTAATGTGGTCAGCTTTACCCTCTCGATGAACAGTTAGAAGTTCTTTTCCATCGATGTCGTGTTTTCCCGTTTGTGGGCTGTTGAGAACAAGGACGCATGGCTTAAGTCCCCTTTGATTAATTTCTTCTGCTTTCACAATAACGTAGTCTGCGAGACGGGTGGCATCATCCTCCGTAAAAAATTTTACTTCTTTTGTATCTGTTGGCGTATCTCCCCCTAAATAGACACCAAGGTAAAGATCTGCAGGCGGTAGTTCTTTTTGGTATTCATCATAAGTTGTCATGTCTGGGCGACGATTATGGGCAACGCCTGTTGTTTCAATAAGCTTTTTACCCAGCTTTTCTTTTACATCGGAAGCAACATGCGTTGGCAGCGCAATAACATTAACTTTCTCTAATAGAGCCTTATCCTTGTATTGTTCTAGGGCGGTAGAGGACACAAGGCAAGTCACAAGGTTGGGATCTTTGGGCAAGTCTATAATGCCGGTGATTCCCCCTTCACCCGTTCCTATGAAAACCACTTTCTCTTTAGAGAGATCTCTTTCAATTTTATTTTTGATGGCTAAAGAGTCCAGCGTCTTCGTATTTAAGTCTTTAATAGAAACTTTTTCAGAAGAGAGATTTTCAAATGCAGTGGCAATCCCCCAGGCTTGGTTATAATCTTCAACACTATCATGATTGGAAACAAGGTAGAGTTTTAGAGCGCGAGCTTCAAAGCTTATCGAAGAAATAACGCTTGCATATATGAGAAAATGCTTCATGAAAATTGTATCCCGTTCTGATTTTTTTTTATCTTTATACAAGATTACAAAAAATTTTATGAATTAACAATCTTATTCAGCTTATTCAGCTTAACACCAGGACCTATGTGTAAAAATTGTTTTTATTTTTATCAATAGGTTGTATAATTACATGGCGTTCAAAAATCTTTTAAAATTTAGTAAAGAAGAGGAGTAAAAATGTTAAAAAAAAGTTATTTATTTTTCATTATACTCAGTCTTATATTCACGACTCCTTCTTTTTCAACTGACAGTGAAGATGAGACATCAGCTCCTATTGAAGATGATAGAGGAACACCAGTTCCATCACCTCTTCAGGTGGACCTTCCTTCCTCTGAAGAAACTCCTGTTGAGACAAAAAAGATCTCAAAAAAATCTAGAAGATGGTGTTGCCTACAAAGAGAAGATGATGATTAGGTGCGCAAACGCTTTTGGGGATCGCCCTCGTACACTCAACACAAAATCTTGCAGCACAAAAAATCGTCGATCGTCTAAAAGAGGCCCTCCAATTATTCGCTTTTAGCGCAAACGCAGGCAATCAACGAGCAAAAGAAAATCTTCCTATCGTTCAAAATAATTTGGAGCGCGCCCTCGCAAATGCAGTGCAAGAATCAACAGAATAGATATAAAATAATTTGTTTCTGTTCTCGAAACGCTAGGGCGCTAGAATCTCTGGATAAAAATGCCGATATTGTGGAAGTTGTAGAAGCTCTATCAGAAACACATTAACAAGTTTGACATATCTGTGAATTGGTGAGGCCTCCATTTTTTTCTTGCGTTTATTAAATCATGATTATTTTCCGTTAGTAAGCTTTTTTTGAAAATTACGTATTGCATTTTTATAGAAACACTCTCTTAATTGAGGTAATAAATAAATCTTAGGGAGTTGTTCAATTGTGGATTATCAGAAAAAGATTCTAGATTTTAATAAGGGAATACTTGATCGACTCCTCAAGATAAACCATCCCCTCAAAACTAGTTTTGGCATATATCTTTTTACATACAGAAAGTTGTATCTAGATGGTCGTCTTTTTCAAATTACTTCAGATGAAGCCTGGCTTGATAAAAGTCCCAATCACGGAATATATCTTAGCCAAGGAATAAAACCTAAGCTTATTCAGACTCTTGAATCTAAAAGTAAAAGCTTTTTGTGGTCGGGAGATCAAAGTGATCCTCTCTATCAGTCCTTATTAGAATTCAATATTTGGAATGGTATCACTTTCTACGACTTTAAAGGAGACTACATTGAAATTTTTGCCTACGCTACGGAAAAAGAAAATACTCAGGCTGCTAATTTCTATCTGAATAACATGGAGCTTTTGAAACATTTTCGAACATTCTTCAAGGATCAATTAGACGAAATCTTTCTTGAAAAAGATATTAAAGCTTTGTTTGTGGATGTAGGTAACCATATTGATATTCCAAAAGTTGATGAACAATTTGTACAAAAAAATATAACCTTTTTAGAGTCAACTCAACCCTCCTGTTATCTCCTCACTCACAATTCAGAGAATATTTTTTTCACACCTCGTGAAGCTGAAGTGCTTTTCCAATTAAGTCAGGGGAAAAGAACTAAGGAAATTGCAAGATCAATGATTAGTTCACGCCCTTTTCATCAAAAAGTTGCGACTATTTCACCTAGAACAGTTGAAACCTACTTGGAGCATATTAGGAATAAATTTCATAATCTCTCACGAGCTGAAATTATAGACTTATTTATGAAAAGTGATATATATAACCTTATGCAATATAGAAATAAAGTATATTCTTTGGATCAACAATCAAAATAAGAAAGGTTTTTAATGCTCGTATGAGATTTATAGATGTTCAATGTAGGCCAGTTTTTTGTTCAACAGGCCAATTGTCCTTTGAAGTGTATGTTCAAATATCACCCATAGCATTTGGCAATGGAGCAGTACTTGGAATAACGATAGTTGATGAGGAACGTCATATTCCTATATTATCTCCTTCACATAAGTCCCTAAAAGACTATATTTTATTCTTTGACAAAGAAGTGAAGCCACTGCTTCTTGACTCTGATTTTTCTTCTCAACAAGAGGTTGACTCTGCTCTCTTTAATCTGTCTCAACAGAATGATATCCCTTCAACATTTTTTTCAGCTATTTCAATCGCAATCATCAAAGCCGCGAGTTTGAATGAAGGTCTCCCACTCTATTCTTATTTACAAAAATCACTTTTTCCTCACTGTCGACAATCATCACTTATACCTATTTTTAATATTTTAGATGCAACCTGTGCCCTTTACAAAAGCCAACATACCGTTCCTTTCCTCTTACTCCCCTCAAGTAAACTGAACCTCATGGAATCTTTAAGAATGGCTTCAAGAGTACTTGCCAAAGCAAGAGAGCTTTGCTGGCAAAAAAAGAAAGATAAAAGTACAGCTCCCCAAGGAGGAATTTTGACACACCTTAATAGTTGTGAGGAAGGATTCAGTATTGTTATTGAAGCGGCATCCCAGTGTGGATATAGGGCAGATAAAGACTTCACTCTTGGCATCGATTTTGAATCCGAATATTTCAAAACGTCTGAAGGCGTCATGTTTCCCTGGTCAGAAGAACCCCTCTCACCAGAGGAACAACTCTCTCATTTGTTAAGATGGAGTGAAGAATTTCCCCTCTCCTACGTAGAAGACCCCTTTGTGAGTAATGAAACTGATATTTGGCGTGCTCTACTAAAAAGAGTTTCTCGCCCTATGATTTTAGTGGGTGATAAATTTTTCTCTACAATTCTTGCCAGAGAAACAATTCTGAGAGAAAAGGACTCTATTAATTCATTTGTTCTTAAACCCAATAATTTTCCAACGGTCACTGCAGCTTGGAATACACTTAATGCAGGTCTTGATTTGGGTTGGACATCCATCGTCTCACATCGAAGCATAGATAGTGATGATACGTTTTTGTCTCATTTTGCCGTGGCCTCGGGCTCTCAATATATGAAAGCAGGAGGAATGTGTAATATGGAACATATCGGTAAGTACAACGAACTCTTAAGGATTTTCAATGAACATCACTCTTAAAAACCCATCTCCAATTGATCCTAATATATTATCAGAAAAAAAACCGATGATTGCGGAAAAAATGAAAATGTCCATTTTCATGGCCCTCTATGGACACGTGTTAGAAAGGTATGAAGTTACTCTTTATGGATTCCTTTCAACACTCCTTGTTCCATTATTTTTTCCACAAGATAATGCAACAGTCTCTTTCTTACTCGGTATGGGAGCTTTTGCTGCAGGATACTTAACACGTCCCTTGGGTGGTTTTTTCTTTGGATATATTGGTGATTTATATGGACGCAAAAGAGCTCTCCTTAGTTCAATCTTATTGGTATCTATTCCCACCTTTATTATGGGAATCTTGCCAACTTATGCTCAAATAGGAATTACTGCGCCAATTATTCTCGTCATATGTAGACTTCTTCAGGGTTTGTGCGTTGGGGGTGAATATAGTGGAGCAGCCGTTTACTTCTTCGAAAGTTGTAGGGCTGAAAAAACTGGTTTTTTTGGCAGCATTATGAGTGGAACCGCCTTTTGTGGGGCTATTCTCGGATCCCTCATAGGCACACTCTGCACCATGTCATTCATGCCAGAATGGGGATGGCGGATTCCCTTTTTGTTAGGTGCAATCCTTGGTGTGATTGGTTTTTTTATTAGGCGAAATATAAGAGAAACACCTATTTTTATCCAAGAAGAAAGTGGTTATACTAAAGAAAATAAATTTGAAAACCCTTTTTTTAATCTTCTTAAAAATGAAAAACGGAATGTTCTCTGCACCCTAATTATTGGATCTACTGGATATGTGTGCCTTTATATCTCCACAATTTATCTAAATTCTGTCATTGCACAAACAGTCAATCCATCATCTTTTATAATTATGGCTATCAATACCTTGGTTTTATGCTCATGGGTCGTTTTTATCCTTATGTTTGGTTATCTTTCTGATTTTTTTGGAAAAAAATTTATTCTTCAGCTTTCATCTTGGGGGATTGTGATATTATCTTTTCCCTTCTTCTACCTCATCACGCAAGCTTCCACCCTCGTTAATATTGTTATTTTTCAGGTGCTCCTCGGCTTCCTTGGTGCGAGCTTTTTTGGAGTAGCCGCTGGATTTGTTCCCAATCTCTTTCACGTTAAACAACGCTTCACTGGCGTAGCGGCAGGCTTGAATATAGGACAAGCTCTTTTAGGAGGAACAACTCCTTTTATTGCAACCCTCCTTGTTTATGTTACCGGAGATCAAAAAGCCCCAGCATTTTTTCTTATGGTTGCAGGGATAATGGCAGTTGCTGCTACTAGATTTGCAATCCCCAAACAGCAACCTGCTAATAGGAATAGTTCGTACTTACCAAACAATACTAAACCATTGGATTTGACAGGAATGGCTTAATCTAACAAAAACTAAAGTCTCTTTTTCCTGAAGGTGAAGGTTTTAACAAAAAAGGGACTATAAAAGATAATTGTTTGATAAATTGTGTGATAAATTTATTGACAATTTTTTCTTGATAAAATTAACTAGACTAAAAATAATTAGGAACAAATTTTGAGAGTTTATGAGTGTTCAAAATGGGGGCGGCAATAGCTTTAGTGCTTTC
>JAKFXB010000153.1 GCA_021731585.1 Alphaproteobacteria bacterium | reverse complement strand
AATAGCCCATACGTTGATATACTTAGGAACTCTTTATAAGAAGACAGGTGATTACAAAAAAGCAAAATATTTACTAGAAGAAAGCCTCATCATTTATAACAATCATCTGCCCACAAATTATGAAATGATTGCTTGGGCATCATTTAATTTAGGGGATGCTTATAGAAATTTGGGCAAACACACAAAAGCTAAAGATCTTCTTGAAAAAAGCCTTTCTATTTATAGAACACATGCGCCTAAAAACTATAGCGGTATGGTTTGGTCTTTGACTTATTTAGGGAATTTTTATAGAGATCAAGGTCACTATGAAAAGGCGAGAATCTCACTTGAAGAGAGTTTATTTCTTTCTAAGAATCATGTTTCGCCTAATCCCCTTAGTTTTGCTCGAATCTTAGGATATTTAGGGAGAGTTTATAAAGAACTTGGGAGTTATGATAAAGCTAAAAACATGGCTCAACAAAGCCTCTCTATTTCCCAGGAACATCTTCCTGAAGAAAATCTCGATATTGCATGGGCTTTAAGGGGTTTGGGAATGGTTTATAATGCCTTAGAACAATATGAAAATGCAAAAAAAGTGCTTGAAAAAAGTTTAAGCATTTATAAAAGCAAAAATCACATCGATGTCTCTTCCGTTTTTTGGTGCTTAGGAAATACTTATAAGGGGTTAGGACATTATGAAGAAGCAAGGAAGCTTCTTCAGAAAAGTCTCGTTGGTTATGAGAATCAGTATGGAAAAGATCACCTTAACACTGCTTTTATTCTAAGAGATTTAGGAGAGGTTTATTTAAGAGAAGATCATTTGGAGGCTTCTGAAACTTCATTACAAAAAGCTTTAGAAATTTTTCAGCAATACAAACATCCTGATAATTACACAGTTTTAGAAATTCTAACAGAATTATACCTCGAAAAGTCAAAACGAGCAGAGAACAAAGGAAACCTTCAACAGTCTCATATTTTCAAAGTGCAAGCGCTTACCTATCTTAATCAAGCTTTAAAAATTGTAAGAACTTACTTCCCTTCAGACAGTCCCCATATAAAAAGGATTCAAAATAGGCTTAAAAATTTAGAAAAAGGTTACAAATGATTTCATGGAAACAACATAAGGAGTTCACTGTTCCTGTCGTAAAAACTGCCGGTGTGCAAAATGGCGAGAAAAGATTACTCTCGCTTTGAATACAAGGCTTTATAATAAGGCTTTGAAGACTTATGAGACGTCAGAACGGCGTCGTGCCATGAAAGCTCTTTGGGCCCTCCCTAAATCTCATTCTTTTAGAGCCCTTTATCCGGATTCTTATCCCATATGGCTTGTAGAGAAGGAGTATGAAAAGCAAGTCAAACACTATCAATCCGTTTATCATTTTATAGCGGCTCTCGAGATGTGGAAAAAAGAAGAGCCAAAATTGGAAAGCTATTTAAAGGGAAGCCTATATCTTCCTCTCCAGCTCGTCGAAAGATTCTTAAGCCTTGCCCATTGGTTTAGCAAACACTTAAAATGTTTAACTGATAACAATCGTTAACAAAATATATCAATGAAATCAACGCGTTGAGCCCTCCCCTTCATTGCCGCTAATGCTGATTTGTTACCCTTTTTGCCCCCAACTGTCCCATAAGTGTCCCATGGCATATGGGATAAAGTTAATAAAATTGAGCACGTAAATTGAATCCATCTGCTATTCATCAAGGGACATTTTTATTCCTTCTGAATAATTCCCAGGATCTCTTTTACAGAAACAGGCTGATAATTCCAGACATCAACGCCGACATTGATCATGTGACCACTCGTTTTCCATTTGTTATGCGCATGGCCACACAGAAGCCAGGTTTCATCATTTTGGGGGCGCCACTTAGCAAATTTGTCGTTCTCAGGGGGTAAATTGCCATAAGGAAGATGACACAGCTTGACCTCTCCAAATTCAGGAATCAATAGAGACATTTGCTCGGGTAGCACCTTCCATCCCCACTCCTGGTATTGCAGTATCCATCGAGCATGGTTTTCGAGTGTACGTGACCGTTTATGATAAGAATGGCAAAAATCATGGTTCCCAGGCACTAAGTACTTGATGCCATTGAGCCTGTGTGTATAGACCTCGACGGGCCGCGCCGCCATGCTAAAATCACCTAAGTAATAGACTTCATCTTCCGGACCCACAAGATCATTCCATTTTTGAACTAAGGCCTCATTCATTTCTTCTACTGAATCAAAAGGCCTATTACAGAACCTAATAATATTGGCATGCCAGAAATGATGGTCAGAAGTAAAATAAAGCATTGTGCACCTTATCAATCGGTGTTGTGGTTGGCTTCGTCGCTACTACCACCCAACTCCGCGTGTTGCTAGGCTAAAGGTTTTTGCCCACCAGCGTCAACATTTTCAAAAACGTTAGATAAAAATACATGAAGATGTGTGGTCTGTGACGGATCCCCCTTGTTCTTGAACTAACATACTATTACATTAACGCATTAGAGCAATCTGGCTACGAGGAGGTTAGCATGTATGCACCTATCATTAACGCGCTAGCCGGTAGTCCAACGACAGCTTCAAAAAAATCCGAGGACTTTTGCGTTTCAGCCATAATCAAGCCTGGTGACATCTCAATTGAAGTTAAAGGCATTGGCCCAATTAATTTCCCCTTGTCGACAGATAAAATTCACCAGTTACTGTCTTTGTCTAATCCAGCCAAGTATGGGTTGAAAGACAAAACTCTTTTGGACAAGAAGGTGCGTAATACCCAGGAAATATCAGCAGACAATTTAATTGTTTCAGTCAGCGATAAAGCACTCACCCCCATGCTCAAGAAGATGCGTGAAAATTTGGGCCTACCTGAAAATGCTGTTCTCAAGGCCCATTTGCACAATATGCTCATCTATGGTCCAGATCAGTTTTTCAAGAAACATCAGGATACGGAAAAACACGATGGAATGATTGCTAGTCTGGTTCTGGTTTTGCCATCCCCTCATATTGGTGGCGATCTGGTCGTCACTCATCGTAATAAAGAATTCTCGTTTAAGACGGAAAATATTGATGCCAAGGAAATTAAGGCCCTTGCGTTTTATGCGGACTGTGTCCATGAGGTGGAAAAAGTTCAACAAGGCTATCGCGTAGCCTTGACCTACAACCTCGTTTTAGAAGTTAATGAAGCCGCCCGGACAATATCATTTGCCAATTCAGCTTTGATTAAGGCCCTCAAAGACTTTTTTGTCCTCGATGAGGAGATCGATGAAGGATGCTTGCCACTGGTCTATTTTCTCGATCACGAATATACAGAACACAGCTTGCATTGGAGCTTGCTCAAAGGAAACGACGCTAAAAATGGCGCAGACTTTCTTTATGCCGCAGAAGAGCTTGGACTTAAGGCTCGCCTTGCTTTGGTTGAGCATCATGAGTCCTGGAGCGCATACGGCGATGAGAGGAATCCTCTGCCAGAAGAACTTATCGATGATGATACGGAGCTGACTTTTTGGGTTGATGAAAAGAGTCATAAGCTTCCCTATAGCAGCTTAGATATATCCACCGATGAGGCTTGCTGGTCGATAGATACTGAAGACTTTGAGCCGTATGAATCAGAATACGAAGGTTTTATGGGCAATTATGGCGAGACTGTTGACTATTGGTATCGGCGGGCGGCTATCGTGCTCTGGCCGAACTCAGACGACATCGTCATGGAATTTAAACTTAACAACAAAGAAGCAATTCGCAATCTTGTGAAGCTGACAAAGGAACCTGGTAAGGAACAGCAAATCAGAAAAACCATCAATAGAGTTGGCAAACATTTTTATAGCACGGCTATGGAAAGGGAAGAATCCCAGTTCAGTAATTTTGCGACTATCGCTTGTTATCTTAATGACTCAAGTTTAGCTGAAACAATCCTCAAAGACTTTGCGTGTAATGTCTTTAATCATAATGTTGAACCATCGTTCGCTCAACTCGAAAAAATTTATGGTACAGCCTGGTGTTTGCGTGTCATGGATAAATGGCGTTCCAATGATCGAAGTTGGTATACCAGGAACACGATTGAAAAAGATCCCGAAGAGTTAATCCGCCGGATTTTACAAAATGGTCTAAGCACCTCCATTGTTGAGTATCTGCTCGAATATTTGATCAACACAACCATCAAGGAAAACAAACTGGCCGCAGGCCGCAGCGTTGCGGATCGTCGCAAGGAGCAAAAGAGCCGAATTTCAAGAATGAAGCAGCTCATATGTGCTTGCGATCTTCTTGAGAATGATAAATTCCGTCAATCTTTGGTGGAACACATCGCATCCTATGGAGAGCTATATCCAAACGATTTTCTGGCAGAAATGATTCTTAAGGTGAGAAACGCTCAAGCCATTCCGCCTGAATCCTTGTTTAACATTATTGCAGAGCAAACAAAGAAAAGAATCAAATCGGAGCTGGACAACGGCCCACCAGATGAAAACGATAACTCGATTCGTGTGCAGATGCGGTGCTCTTGTTCTCTCTGTACTACAGCCAAAGCTTTTCTGGAGTCTAAGGCTGAGACCAAGAAAATATGGCCGATTATTCAAGCGGACAGAAGCCATGTGCAGGAGCAACTCCGTTGGCTCGATGTGCCGGTCAAGGCTTCCGTTTTGAAAGAAGGCTCTCCCCATAAGCTGGTGCTTGAGAAAAGTAATCAGCTTTACCCGGGTACATTGGCGCAATACTTAGGGCTCAAACAGAGCTACGAAGCACTTTGCTTAATGTGATCATAGGTACGTTCTTAAAATATAGGATCAGAAACGAGGTAAAAGATGGATATTGAGCAATTTGCCTTCGATTATGAGGTGGATGATCTGGATCATGAGGAAATTTTACATGTCGTACAGAAAGGCGTCGAGCTGGGCCGATTGCCTAAAGCTTCCCTTCAAGAGACAGTTCCGGATATCCTCGCTAGGCTGAATCTATTAGATAGGGGGCGCATCAAAAATGCTGCAGTGGGGCTTTGCCGCGCATGCTGACAATCTCAGGACTACCAAATAACCATAAATCATACACTCGAAATAGCCTAATAGCGGGTGCGTTTCATATCTGCGGACTCATCGACAAGAAAGGCGAAGGTATAAGCAGAATGATTGATGCCTGTAAAGATGAGGGGTTTCCTTTGCCGAAGTTTTATGAAGATGCCTGGGGCTTATCTGTAGCTCTTAAATTCAAGAACTCTATGGGCCCAATCAATTCTCCACCAAGGAATCCATTAAGGTTTCCAAATAACCAATGGGGGTGAGTGCAACTAAATTCCTGACTCAGATAAATAAATCACTCTTCGTTGGGATCTGAAGTTTGGAGGGTAAAGCCTTTAATATGATACCTTCTTTCTCGACGAAGAAGATGAAGGTCTATATAATGCGGGACATCACGAGACAGAAGAACTATCATATCGGTAACTGTCTGTGACGGCAGAAAAAGCCAGCCATGCCATGGCTCTGGCCGCTGTCGTAGTTGGATCATTCCAGGTAATCCGTCTGGAACATTATAAACTAGCTTCGACATCCCTTTTTTGGTGGGGTAGGGTTTCTCCCAATTCTCTATAACGTGGCAGTCGTTAAGTGTTCTTGAGAATTCATATTCCTGACTTGATGAACCATATATAGTAAAGTGGTATGGCTCATCACGACTTTTTTCAGGATATGTGCAGCGCCCATATAATTCCAAGCGTGCCCCCAAATCATATAATTTCGTGTTGCTACCTCGTTGCTTTTCGTTATTAATCTCATGGTTAATGGATGCATTGATGGCGAGGGTATGCTTCTCCACGATGATGCTGGAGAAAAAATATTCAGGTTGTGTTTGTCTCTTTGTTTTTCTTTTTACCATCGGATGGTCTTCGGGATAACTATGACATTTTAAGAGGAGTTGTCTACAAAAAAGCCACGATCGGGTTTAAACTTCATCAGAAATTACAAGTCAGAGATATACTTCTTCACTGACCTTTAATTCCTCCTCTGCTCTTCGAAGAGCATCTTCTTGAACAAGTAAACCCTGCCGTTCATAGCGTTTACGTATACGGCTAAATTTTACGACAACAAGACTGGTGGAGCTATACTTCTTGGCACGACGTGTTAAGGTAGCATCTCCACTTGAAAGAAAGACTAAATCGCCAAACCCTGCGCAGGGAAGACAGAAGCCCTCTTCTCCTTCTACATAGAGTAAATTTCCTTTTCCAAGTTCCGTCTCGCATTTGGAACATGAGGAGGGGTTACCGATAATGAACACCACAAGCTCTGGCGGTTTTTCAAACTTTTCCTTGAGCTTTTCTTTCTTCTTTGAAGAAAGAAGGGGAGAAATATAATGGGTTTGACAAGCTTGCTCGATTGAAGGGTTGCCAGACTTGCTAAACTGTAAAGGTTTTTTGGGTCCTCGTGTCCTTGCTAAATAAACTGTTTTGCTAGGCTTTAATCCCTTTTTAATAGCCCAGCTTCGGAAACATTTCATCGCAAAACTTATTTTGCTTAGATTGCCCTGAATGATTCCTTCAAGATGCGGAACTCTTCCCTTTCTCCAGTCTTGTATTTGTGAAGGGTGCAACGTCCCCATCCCCAACAACACATCAAGAGGGCTTACATATTGTTGTCGGTACAAAGCTTCTTCTGAAGCTTGAATGACACGTTTTTCAATCTTGTCTCTATTACCCATAAAAAGCCTATGTTCATTATGATAGGGTATAATAAAATGAGAAGAAAGGAGATGCAATGGTGTATCAATTGAAATAATAATCCTTGAGTTTTATATTAAAGGATGAGGATTTGCCTTCTCTTTCGAAAATTCCTTGCCGCCCCTATTGGCCCACACTTCCACTTGTTGAGGATCATCTTCTCTCTCCTCCAAGGTAATGAAATTAAAATTAATGGACACTTACTTGAGAAAGTCATAGAGTTTTACCTGACATATTCCAGGGAATTTGAGTGATGAGTCAAATAGTCATTTTTGAACCCGCAGATGGTGGGCACGTTACTATTCGGCTTGAAGGAGATAGTCTTTGGCTGACCCAAGACCAAATCGCTGACTTATTCAAAAGAGAACGCTCAGTGATCACCAAACATTTGCGTAACATTTTTAAGGAAGGCGAACTGGTTGAAGAAAGCAACGTGCAAATTTTGCACATTGCTGGTTCGGATAAACCAGTAAAATTCTATAATCTTCTTCATGTATTTTTTGTGCAAAAGTCCTATTCACCCAAAGATCCTCTCATTCATGCTTTGGACAACTTTGGCTGTGTGGGCTTCGCTGAGATGGGAAGCCTTTTAGGCGAACCTTCGCTCTATACCCTATTGTTCCGTCAGCGCTGCGGCGTGTTTCGATCGTAGCCATAATCCATCCCTCATTGATGAGAAGAGTCTATAGTGAAACATAAACAATGATAACAGACCCTCTATTACGGCATGGGACAATATTGGGACAGTCTACAGAAATTGCCGTGAGAAAATTCTGAAAATTAGGGATGAGAGAGAACCATCAATGACTCTCATCATATATCTTTTGTTATTCTCTAGTGTCCCAAGAGTGTCCCACGGAGCCATTTTAAGGGGAAAATTTCTTATCTGAAAATGCTTGAAAATGGCGGAGGGGATGGGATTCGAACCCACGATACGCGTTTCCACGTATAACGGTTTAGCAAACCGCCGCCTTCAGCCTCTCGGCCACCCCTCCAGGTCCTGAGTTCATTTTCTACTGGTCGGAAGAGTCTCTGTCAATTGATTGTTTATCAAACCAATGATAGGTTATACTAGCACAGTCCCTGACATGCTTTGAAAAACAAGGAGAATGATCTATTGGCGGCCTTTTCGATTCATTTTCCCTATGGTTCGTTTAATAAACATCCCACGATCTTACAAGTCATTCCTGCCTTGAAAAGTGGCGGCGTTGAAATCGAAACTCTTGAAGTTGCAAGCGCTATCTTGGCCGCAGGGGGTCGCCCTATCATCGCGTGCGCTCAAGGCGAGTTATCCAAGGATCCGCGCACAAAAGGAGTACTTTTAAAAATTCTTCCTTTGAATACAAAAAATCCCCTTCAAATTTGGAGGAACGCCAAACTTTTAAAAGAACTCATCCGCAACGAAAAAGTAGACATTGTGCATGCACGCTCTCGCGGCCCTGCTTGGAGCGCTTTTAAGGCCGCCAAAGAAACAAACATTCCCTTTATCACAACCTATCATGCGGCCTATAAATCTCGAAGCTTCTTTAAGACGCTTTATAATTCTGTGATGGCAGCAGGAGATCGGGTGATTGCGATTTCTCCCTTTATCGAACGGCACATCAAAACAAAATACGCCCAATTTCGTTGGTTTGATTCCTCAAAATTGCGCCTCATCCTCCGCGGGATTGATCTAGCTTATTTTAACCCTAAATCCGTTTCTGTTGAACAAGTGACCCATTTACGCCAAAAGTGGGCCCTCCCCCCCAAAGCACGTGTGATTCTGCTTCCTGGCCGCCTCAGTAAATCAAAGGGGCAAGACACTCTGATTAAAGCTTTTGCTCTGATGAAGAGTCCCAACACCTTTCTTGTTCTCCTCGGCTCCACCCAAGGCCATGAAGCTTATCGTGACACTCTCCTGGATTTAGCCGCCTCTCTGAATCTTGAAAGCCGTGTTAAATGGTTTCCCGCTATAAGTGACCTTGCACCTGCCTATCAGCTGTCGAATGTTATTGTATGCCCTTCGCACGTTCCTGAAGGCTTTGGCCGACTAATAGTGGAAGCGCAAGCTATGGAAAAACCTATTATTGCAACAAACCATGGCGGGGCTTGTGATCTTATAAAAGAAGGAAAAACAGGGTGGCTTGTCCCCCCCGAGGATGAAAAGACGCTTGCAAAAGTCCTGGATCAAGTATTGGCGCTACCTAAAAAAGAATTAGGAGCGATAGGGAAACAGGAACGAGCGTGGGCAGAAACTCATTTTTCAAAAATCGCCATGCTCTCAAAAACGATTGCAGTCTATAAGGAAGTAATTCGCGATAAGTAATTACTTACATTTCCGCTTTTTCTTCTCGGCTGCAACTTCAGATTTATGAGCTTTTGGATATTCAGAAGTCAATTGATCCAAAGCCGTACATGCATCTGCGTTGCGATCCAGCTCCCCTAAAGATTTAGCCAATTTTAACAACATATCAGGTGCCTTGGGTGATTTGGGATAGTTCTTATAACCTTTGGCAAAAGCCGTGGCAGCCTTTTCATATTCACCGCGGGCAAAAAAGGTAACTCCATACCAATATTGAGCAGCTCCGGCTTGTTCATCTTTCGGATAGGTGATTACAAAGGAGGAAAAGGCATGTTCGGCAGCTACATAGTCACCTTGTTCCAATAAATTCCGAGCCTTTTCATAGGCGTCTTTAGATGATGAAAGAGAAGAATGTTCCCCTCTCCGTTCGGAAGATAAAGACATCGGAGATGCCGGTTCAGAGGAGGAAGGCAAGGAAGCCAATTCCCCCGGCGCATCTCCACTCTCTGCGTTATTCAAGCGATAATCCACATCCGCACTTAAGGTTTCCATGCGTTTAGTGAGCTGGGCAATTTCATGACGCGCTTCTTCTAATTGACCACGAAAATTGCGGTTTTCTTCTTCAAGATTTCCCACTCGGTCAATTAATTGAACAACAAGAGATGTATTTTCCGTACTTTCCTCTTGAGCTTGGAGAGGGGAAGAAGCCGTAAAAGCGAACGCAATGGTGAACATAGTGGACGCAATGAGTGCTCGTGATAAAGCCAAGGGGCAACTTTTCTGGGGCATGTTTTTTCCTTTTATAGCCAAATTTGAATACAAAAAAGCTTATAACACACCCCTTATGGCTTCACAATGGGGGCAGTTAGACTCAATTCATATTAAAAATAATGGTTTTCTTATGAGTGAAGTGCTCAAGCATGGCTTCAAGGGAAGCTTCCTTGCCAACTCCAGAAGACTTCATGCCTCCATAGGAAAGGCCGGGCTGGACAACCACATTCTGAT
>JAKFXB010000009.1 GCA_021731585.1 Alphaproteobacteria bacterium | reverse complement strand
TAACGTTAAAACCATCCAATTTTGCCAAGTAATTTTTTTTAGTTTTTTCGATACACTTCTATGCCATTGTAGAATGTTGTTTTTGAGCTCATTACTTGAGGGAACTGTCGTTTTTGTGCCAAATGTCTCCATACCAGATAAGAGTCTTCTATAATTTTGCTCAAAATCAGACCTTAGGGATTCAAGGAGTGGAGATGGATGTATTTTTTTTAAAATGTCAAAAAAAAGAAAATAATAACTTTGATATGAAAATACATTGATATATTTTTGAGGAGGAAGCTCATTGCATAATTCATTATTCTCCACATTGACTAACAAGAGAAAATCATCAAATTTTCTGTCCATGTTTTGAATTTCTTTAGTTGCTAAAAAACTACGTTCACCATCTGGAGAGTGACTTACGAATAATTTTCTTGGTAATAGATAAATGGTTCGATCAGGTGGAATAAATAAGGGTGTATAGTTAGTGTCATTAAAGAACTTCATGGTATCTCTAGCTTTGACTGAAATATTGATGCCAGCAAGGCTTAGATGTTTCTCAAGTTGAGATAGCAAGATAAAATCTTCTTTTGAACCTTTTTTATAAACAATCAAACATCTTATTGTGGTTTGTCGATTCTTTTTTGCTATATGAAATAAGCTTTTTTCAAAATTAGTGCGAAGTTGAAGAATAAGATAATGATGTCTTATGCATGCGATTTTATCAGATTTTTCAATAAAATCTCTTATTGATTCCTGAGAATGACATTTTAACTTTCCCATAACGTTGCGTATATGGGTTTCTACGGTCTTTGCTGAAATAGATAAGTAAGAGGCGATAGTTTTAACCGCTCGGCCATGGAACAGGCATGAGATAACGTCTACTTCACGAGATGTAAAATGTTGACCACTTATTATCTTAATATGTTCTGCTTCTAAATCTTTTAAAAGAGATTCTTCCATAATCAACTAGGTAACGTTTGTAGTCGTTTAAATGTATAAAAATTCTTAATTTATATCAGATTAAAAGACTAAGTGATTTTCCCTGAGATAGCTACTGTTAAGTGAATTTGCTCGATACCGCATCATGAGTATTTCTGAACAAACTGTTCGAGATTGGCAAATTATAAAAGCCATAAAAATAGAAACATTCTTTTGAATGAAACAAATAAACAAAAGGGATGATTGTTATGAAAAATAAACCTTTGCTCTTATTGACAGCAGCTTTATTATCTCAAACAGCGCTTTGCTGGGCTGAGACTACGGTGGAATTTAGGGATCTGATAGAAGAGGCTAACGGTGTTAATCCAGCGCGTATTAGAATTGAAGTCAATCAAGATGGTGATAGAAGAGAACAAATTATCACGAACCCACGGAGCGAAACTTTAGGCTATCGTCTAAAAACTGTCGATGCAAATGGCTTAAGAGGCAACGTAAGTCCCCACGTATTAACAGCTATACCAGAAGATGTAAATCTTGGGCAATCAATCTTAAGGAAGCGATATACTTTTGACTATAATGATCAAGAGTATGTTATTGAGGCTGACTATGGAGCTCTTATAAATAATAGAGGAAGATGGAGTTATACTCACGATAACGATCAGCAACAAACAATTGCAAAACTTGTTTTAGAAGCTAGAACAGCCCAAGGCCTTAGAGAAATTGAGAATGATGTGGAAATAAGGCTTCCTCATGTGCGGACTCAACAAGGTGCGCAAGTCCAGGGAGGTTATCGTTACCTGGGTGGTAGAAATGTTTCCTTAACCAATTATACGCCGACAACATTTGAGAACCCCATAACACATGAGACATATATAAGAAACATGTCTAACGGAGGAGGGGCGTCTATACCGACTCATCAAAATAGAGATATTGTCTTTGTTCAACCCTTTCAACTTCCCGGACAAAGAGTCGCCGCTAGACCTGCTGATTACCTAAAGGTCTATGAGTCCTTAGGGGAAGCACTTGGCCCTAATGAGGCCAACCCTTCTATCGACAACAATCCTATTATTTATGTGGATGGTGCAAACAGAGTTTATTCAACGAAGGTAACGCATGAAAAGTGGAGAGAGAATGGCTGGAATGTAGGAATTTCTATTATCTCAAAAAGAAACCGCCATAGGCTAAATTTTCTTGATGCCACGATAGAAGGAGGAGACGGTTTACCAGAAGGTACCTACCAGTTTCGGAATATAGAAGTAATACGTGCTCAAGATGGAACAGGACGTTATCGAGAAACGTGGCAACAACTTGAAGATCCTACGAGGATATTCAAAATTGATGTGCCGGAAGGTCAACTTAGTCTTCCTGGTTTAAAACCATCCAAGTTTATAAGAATGACCGGGACAGATGAAATTGCGGATATGCAACAACGTGTAAGCACGACCCAGGAAACTGTGGAACACGCTCTTGCTGAGTATGCCGACAAGGATAGTATCTTTGTTATAGGAGACTCAGGGACTGGTAAATCAGTATTTATTCATGCTTTGGCTGGAAAGCAAATGCAAGCCTATGATGACGATGGAGTTATGAAAATCAGAATTCCTGAGGGACAACGCCTTCCAGGTTCTAGAATTGGAGATGGCAATGGAAGTGCTGGCACAAAAAGCCCTACGCCTTGGTACGATCCAGATAAAAATGTCGTTATATGGGATTGTCCTGGCTTAAGAGACCCAGCAGGTCCTGCCATGGATATTGTGAATGCCATGGGAATTCACAAGTCTTTAAAAGCGGCTGGAACAGGAAGAGTTCGTATAGGATTTACAACAGAAGATGCAAAATTTTCAGCTAATGGACAAGAGTTTTTAGGCTCCTTAAATCGTTTGAGTGAACTTTTTCCTGACTTAGAGACTCTTAAAGCTTCTTTATATATTGTCGTGACGAAGATGAATCATCAGGAGAATTATATACGTGGAAAATTAAGGAGTTATTATCAAAGACAACTTCCTAATGCTGAAGGAAAATATGATAGAGATCGCTTTCAGCTCACTGATAATGCACGAGCTCTCTTGGAGTTCTTACATCAGGGGGAAGGAAGAAATCACTTTATCTTCTTCCCAGAGGCAACGGAGGAAGAGGATCATTTTGTAGGGGTTCCTCAGGATCAGCTATGGGGAACACTAGATCATATTCCTGGAGCTGTTGCACTTCCAACATCTCCTCTTGGACGGTTAGATCCAAATAACCCAGCTTTTGCAGAAATCACGTTAAAAGTTGGGAATTTAAGCACGCAACTGAATGAGCAGGTTAGTCACTATCTCAAAAATCAAGGGTATTTAGAAATCTTGGAAGCATGTAATAAAGCTATTCGCGAAAATGTAGGAACAATTACAGATCTAAGAGCAGCATGGGAGATAAGAAAAACAGAGTTAACGAATTTAAGAGATGAACTTCCTCAGTTAAATGTAGCCCTTAATAACGTGGTTAACCGCGAAAGACCACTCGGTGATGTAGAATTGGGAATCCTTAATAGACTTGGAGCGTTTTTTAACGTCGACCTTATACGAGGAAGTTTAGAAGGTCTTAAGTTTTTAAAGCGTGTCAAAGAAGACCTTCTTTACGATATTACGAATTGGTCAGCAGCCTTAACAAAGTCAATCAATAGTATCAATAAAATTCTGACAAAAGATGGACCTTCAACTTTAGATGGTCATACGTTGACGATCAAAGGTTTAGTTCTAAGTCCTTCTGACATAGAAGAGGAATTAAGAGTACAAGGAAGAGAAAATGTGAAGCTTGTGAAAGTATATGCTACCAACTCTTTCCATGTAGACCACGATCTTACTCGACCTGGGCTCTCTATAAAAATTGAAACACCTCATGTGCAAGTGATAGGAACGAGAACTATTGATTTGAGTGGAGTGAACAAGGCTACTGCTCGTAGGGCTGCGCGTGCTACACCTGGAGCTAATGGAGGAATAGGAGAATCTGGACAAACAGCCGGAAGTCTTCTTATCAACACCCATTCTTATGAAGGTCTTGAAAATCTCACGATCAAGGCCAATGCCGCAAATGGGCAAGGAGGGCAAAATGGGTCGGATGGTGCGAGTGGAGCTAAGGGAACAATGAATCCTGATCGTCCTGGGGATCAATGTCGTCACATTAGACATGAACATGGCATAAGTCCAGGAAACCATGGTAACCCAAATCTTACCATTTATAACACTGACCATTTTAGCAGTGATGGAAACCCTGGCAGCAGAGGACAAAATGGAGGACAAGGTGGAAGAGGAGGAGCCGCCGGAAGAATTGGTGAGGTCACTTTCTTGAACCTTGATACAGCGGAGTTGAGTCCTACGCAAGGTCATGCAACGATAACCCGTAATGTTGCCCAAGCGGGTGAAGACGGAAATCCTGGAGCAGGAGGTCAAGCAGGCGAAGATGGTGACAACCAGTTGTGGGCCCGAGAAAATTGGGCTGAAAGAGAAACAGGGTTCCTTGGTATTCATCTAGGCATAAGGTTTCATCATCATCATTGGCGCCGGGAGAATATAGAAACAAACCATCATCGCAATCCAAATAATAGAGGAACTACACCTGCAGCCCCTCATGGGACGGGTTGGAATGATTCTTCTCCTACCACAGTCATTGACCAATCTTTCGCGGATTACATCAATCTACGAAGACAGCAAAGCAGAGATCCCTTAACAGCGTTTTTGCTTAGAGCTCACCCTGGATTGGAATAACTTAGAAACTAAAGGGCTCCCTTACAAGGGAGCCCTCTTCTCGACAGGAGATCATGTCATGTCTTTAAATCATATGTTTCAAAAGATGAAAAAAATTATCGGTTATCTTGTCATCTTTAACCATCTCACCGCCTCTTGTGCCTTTGCAGTGCGTACCTCATCACAAATTTCACCTGAAGAGTCGATGTCGGCGAGTGTCCGTTCAAAAATTCTTCGCTTTGATAATATAACTCCTGTACATCTGCACGACCTTCCTCAATCAGCAGAAGAAAACATCACAATTATGGCACGAGGGGATGTGGTTCTTCATAAATTTTGCGTTCAAAGAAATTTAAATATCCATACTGAAGGACGAGTTCTTTTTGAAAATGAAAGCATCATTGGTGAAAATTGTACTATTGAAGCAAAGGAGGTTCTCTTAAAAAAACAGGTAAAAACACAAGGATCTTTTGAATTTAAAGGCCTTAATTTTACAAACGCGGGTCATCTTATGGCTGGAAGAGGAGCAAGCCTTATAACAGAAAATGCAGTTGTAAACAAAGGGAAGATGACTGTTGAGGGCAAGGAATTTCTTCTCTCAGGAACAACATTTGATAACCTTGGGGATATAGAATCTTTTAAAGGCATTCGTGGATCCATTTCTGAATCAACTACGAACAAGGGATCAATCCGTACCCGTCATAATTTTATTTTTCAAAGCGGTAATTTTACGAATGACAAAAATGCTAGCTTATTTACCTTTGGAATTCATCAGCTCGATGTTCAGAATCTTTATCAAGATTCAGGTTCTGTTTACTCTCCTTTATTACATTTCTTAAGAGCAGGTGCCGTGGAGTATAAAGCTAGTCATCGATTTTTTGGAAATGAAGCAATTATCCAGTCATCCTTAGGGAATATAGAGGCAAGTGCTAACTCGAAGTTTTTTTCTAGACTTTATCTACAATTTAATAGCCAAGCTAACATCCAACATGGAGGAACAGTAGAGTTAAGTTTTGACCAGTCTTATCCCTACTTAGATTACTTCAAAACAAAACCTATGTCCGTTTTGTCACACATTTCTAAGGAGACAGCTACAGATTTGGAAGAACAAATTTTAGCACTTCCTTTAGGACAATGGGAGCAGGTTTCAAAACTACGTCATCAAATTCATGAGCAATTTGAAAAAGCCATTGTTTTTAATGCAATGGGTGATTTATATCGGGAAGGTATAGATCGGATTGATCACGGGTCTGTTATTTATCGGGTCGGAGGATTGTCTAATATGGAAAGACACACCTCTTGGGCAGGGGTTTTTAAAGGAAACGATATTCTCGTTAATGCTGCTAATTTGGTAATGGATGAAGTCCGCCTCTCAAGCTCTGCTGGTTTGGTAGAGGCCCAAGCGCGCATCGCGGCTCAAATAAAAAACTCAACTTATCATGGAGAAGACGGTGTAAGGATCGCAGCTCAGGAAGCATTAGAGATAGAACACTTAAACACTTCAGCACCATTAACTACCATTGCTGCCCCTATCATAGGCATTCGAGATGCCCATGCTCAAGGTTCTTTAAGTGTGATCGGGAAAAAAATTAAAAAAGAAGAAACGGTTGAGAGCACGAAAACACTCTTTATGGAAGCAGACGAGATTGAAACTCATGATCTCACAAAAGGCCAACAGGTTGTGATGCGGGCACATAGGATGTATGAAGATGCCCCTTCAAGTCAGATTGAAGGCGTTCAAACAGTTTTACTTGATATCCCCAATAACTCTTCTTTTCAGGGAGAAATAAAAGGAGATGAAGTTACTGTCCATATCAAAGATATGAATTTAGTTAATCTTCTAAGTCATCTTCAGACAAATAGGGCAAATATACATTTAGAGTCAGACGTTGTGTTGGATAAAGACACTGTGATCCATCCAACTCTTCATTTATGGGCTAAAAGTCTCACAAATAAAGCAAAAGTCACAGGGGACAAAGATTTTGTTGCCTATGTTCAAGAGCGCTTTATCAATGAGGGAGGTCTTGCTGTGAAGGGTATGTTGGGGGTTAAGGCTAAAGAAATCTTGAATCAAGGCGTACGTGACCCTAATGGAACGATTCAATGGGCGAGCCTAACAGGACACGACATTATCTTAGAAGCCCTCGAAGGTAGTATAGATAGTCTTTATGGGGAGTTCCAAGCAAAGCAAAATTCTCATATGAAAGCGAAAAAACATATCTCCTTGAAAGCTAGTACAGCCTCTGCCGGAGAAAATAATGTCTTAGAGGCAAACGAAAACATTTTGATTGAATCCCTGAAAAGACGTGAGCAAACTCAAGATGGTTACGTTGATCACAAAGAAGAGAGCTCTCTTCATGCTGGAAAGCATCTTGTCGCTTCAGCAGGGCACAACATAACTTTTATTGGAGCTAAGACAGCCTCACAAGCTGGCACCCACTTTCAGGCCGGCAATAATATTATTGATAAAGCTTTAGACTTAGAATCTGAAAGCCATTCTGCAAGTAAAGATTTTGCACAAGAAGAAACAAGGCGGGTTCATGAAGTCTGTCAGCATTCTTCAGGGGGAGCGTTTGTTGCTCATGCGTTAGGTCGTTATATTGGAGAGGCTCCTCAAGTTGAGGCACGCTCTATTTCAATTAGTGGAATAGAAGGCGGTGTCCAGATAAGAGATGTTCACAATATTCACACCTCTCAGACAAGCTCAAAAACTGAGGGAGGAACTTTTGGGGAATCACGAACCTACCAATCTCAAAGTGTTGAACAGAACTCGCAAGGAGCTAAGCTGACAGCCAAAGAGAGTATTATGGTCTTCTCAGAGAATGGCCCCATTGCTCTTGCAAATGTCACCTGTATTGCTCCTAAAACTATCTTAGAGGCTCCTCTTGTTCAGCTTTTTCTTGGGGAAAGTTCCTCTAATTTTGCCTCCTCTGAACAAAAGTCTGATTTTTGGTGGCAAAACTTAACACAACGAAAAGAAGAACATAGGACCCATTCTGCTTCAACTTTTAGCGGAGAGCTTGAAGTTAAAGCCAAAGAAACAATCCTAGAACAAGTTAAAGGTCAAACTCTGGATTTTATGAAGCATATTGCGGGCGATCCTGGAAAGATCATCACTTCTCTCGTTGAGGACCTCCATAATGTGGAAGAAAAGAAAGTTGAAGGTCCTTCAAAAGCGCTGGCTGCAATTGTTGCCATTGCAGCCAGCATTGCAACCGCAGGAACAGGATCAGCAATTGCAGCGTCTCTCTACGGAACTGTGACCACTGGTCTTACCTCCATATTATCTTCTATGACACTAGCTGTTTTTTCTTCTGTCTGTTCTCAAGCAGCTGTAGCTCTTGTAAGTTGTAAAGGCGATCCTCTCAAGGCAGCAGAATCCTTAGCATCAGAGGAGTCTTTAAAATCTCTGGCAATAAGCGCCATTACGGCTGGAGCTACGAATGGTTTGGGGCAGGCTTTTAAGATACCAACGGAGGCTTCTCAACTGAGAAGCTTTGGAGACCACGCTGCCAATAATACCTTAAGAGGGGGGGTTAATTTAGCTGTGGGATCTGCTTTCGGGCAAATACCTGAGGAAGCAGCTCTGTCTTCCCTTCGTGGGATTGCAACAAACACTCTGCAGGGTGTTGCAGCCCATGCTATAGGAGATGCTCATCAGAGTGGGCAACTAGATGGTTTTACTAGTAAGATTTTCCATACTGTAGCAGGAGCTTCAGCAGGGATCATTTTATCATCTGACGATCCCCTTTCCGGAATTATATCGGGTGGAATCGGAGGTCTTGCAACAGAAACGGGAGCAGAGGTTGCAGCATCCATGGGGGTAGATGCTAATTTAGCGGCTAGCATAGGGAGAATAACAGCTGTTACAACAGCAGCCTTTACAGGCCAAAACATTGATATTGCCCAAATGACAGGCATAACGGCTGTTGAGAATAATTTTTTAATGCATCAGAGAAAAGAAGAAGAGAAAAGAAAGTCTTATGATTCTGATGATAAGTTGGCAACCCTTTTCCAACAAGATCTTTCTGCAAGCCCTTTTGATTTAACGCAATCCAGCTGTGAAGATCCTCTCTTGAAAGCTTTTAAAAGCTCTCCAGAACTTTCTGAAGCTGAAAGATTCCAAGCTCTTCAAGCAAGTCAATTGTATAGACGCATTCCCGGGGATAATCAGCGAAATTTTTTCATTGATCTTTACGAGAACTTGCATGCACATTCCCCAGAAGCTTATACAGGAAATCTCTATCTCCAAGTGTTAGATCCTTCTGTGACGGCATCAAACTACTCCATCGCTGCTCAATATACAGCTCGTGATCCTATCAATAACCGCGTGCGCTGGGCATTACAGTCTAACCTTCTTCAGTATGGAATCGAGCATGGAAGAGTAGAGCTTAACCAAAGAATAAGTCTGTCCCCTGAGTTCTCTTATCAAACTCATGAATTTGCCTTTCAATTTGCTAACAATGTCCCCACCATTGGCAGATGTGCTTGGGAAATGATTAAAATATTTGATGTTTCTCGATTACTTGGTGAAAAGGCTGGCGGGTGGTTAATTAATCAAACGATTGAAAACTTTAATTCGCCTCATGGCTTCTCTTCAATGCCATGGGCAGGAAAAGCCGTAAGGCGAGCTATTGATACATTAGACCCTTACTGTAAAAGCGAATAATATTTTTAGGGTGATGCCACTATTGCCTGACGAGTGATAGCCATTTTGAGAGGGAGGGGTTGTTCCTAAGAACAGTCCCTACAGTGACCCACGTACCCAAAATATCATGGGACACTCATGGGACATTTGAAGACAAAAAACAGTAATAAACCTGTATGAGTGGTAACAAAGAATCCTAATCAATTCATTGATTTTATTGATATATTTTGTTAACGGTTGTTATCAGTTAAACATTTCAACCGTCTTGAAAACCGGCAAACGTGAGAGCGTTTCGTGGGTTCGAATCCCACCCCATCCGCCACTTTCCAGGTGTCCGACCCGGACACATAGGTAACAGATTATACCGAGGACATGGGTAACACTTTTTCCTTGAAGGGGTTATCTAAAGGTTCCACTCTACAAGAGTCCTCATCAAAATATCCTAGATCAAATTGCATAAAAGAAACAAGCCATATACCCTCCTCTGTTTCTGTAATTCCTACTTTTTGTCCTGCAAAAACAGTGCTTAAGTTAATTTTCTTCTTTTTGATACATATCCTTCCACAATTTGTGACCGTAATTGTTTTATCATGGAATGGATAATCTATGCTTTGTACCCCCTGATAAATTCGTGCAGAAGGTGTATATAACTCACCAGGATATTTCATTCCAATCGCTTGATGAGGACGTTCTTTATTAAAAATTTCAATGAAATCATCGAACTTTTCCTGTTGCTGCAAAAAATTAAAAGCAGGAGGTTTCGTTGTTTCTTTCTTTAAGGTCAGATG
>JAKFXB010000050.1 GCA_021731585.1 Alphaproteobacteria bacterium | reverse complement strand
AAGTTTGAGCGGGGCAACTCTTGGAGAAAAAGCGAAAAAGCTATATCCCCACATTAAGATTTTGTATACCTCCGGCTATCCAGAAAAAGTAAAAGGAAACGGGCATATTTTATCTCCCTTAATTATCAAACCTTATAAACTAATAGAGCTTGCTGTGACAATTAAAAATCTTTTGGGGGCATCCGATTCTGATAAATAATTTCTTTCTTTTTTTCCAATTTCTTCTCATGTAAGGGATTGTGTTCTCAAAATCTTGGAGCTATGAATAGAGTCTCAATGATGGAGGGAGTAGAGAGAAAATGGAATATATTATAAGCATGGGTTGGTATATCATCCCGTTTCTAGTTGTTTTATCTATTCTTGTTTTTGTTCATGAACTTGGCCACTATCTGGTCGCCCGTTATAATGGCGTTGGCGTTGATGTTTTTTCTATTGGCTTTGGTCCAGAAGTTTTTGGCTGGTATGATAAAGCAGGCACTCGCTGGAAGGTCAGTTGGTTTCCTTTAGGAGGCTATGTGAAAATGGTAGGAGATGCGGATGCTGCCAGTACCCCTGACTTGAAAGCCCTTGAAAAAATGGAAAAAGAGATGCGCGAGCGCTCTCTGTTTTATAAGACAGTGTGGCAACGTATTGCGGTTTCTGCAGCCGGCCCTCTTTCCAATTATCTGTTTGCAATGTTTATTTTCTCCATTCTTTTTGCAACCATCGGTGAAAAGTATACACTTCCGATCATTCAAGATTTTCAACCGGAAAGTGCAGCAGAAAAAGCAGGTTTTCAAAAGGGAGATCGTGTCAAAGCCATTAATGGTGAGATGATTGAACGCTTTGAGGATATGCAATTTATTGTGCAACAACATCCTGGAGATGTGCTTCAATTTGTTATTGATCGTAATGGCCATATCCTTACTCTTGCCGTCACTCCAATTTTGTCAGAAATTACAGACAATTTTGGCCATGTTCACAAGGTAGGCCTTTTAGGCGTTAGAAGCGCAGAAGCAGGTTATATCAAACGAGCTTGGTGGAATTCATGGTGGTATGCTGGTAAAGAAGCCATTTCTTTGAGTTGGCAAACTCTTAAAGCCTTAGGGCAAGTTATTATAGGAGCCAAATCATCAGATGGCCTAGGCGGGCCCTTACGTATTGCACAAATGTCGGGAGAAATTGCTCAAAATGGCATTGTGGCTCTGATTTGGTTTATGGCGCTTCTTTCTGTCAATTTGGGCCTCATTAACTTATTTCCCGTTCCTATGCTTGATGGTGGTCACTTACTTTTTTATATCCTTGAGGTATTACGAGGAAAACCTATATCTGAAAAAGCTCAAGAGTGGGGTTTTCGCGCAGGATTTGGGCTGATTGTGGCTTTAATGCTGTTTGCCACCTGGAATGACATTATCCACATTTTTGTGAAATAAATAAGAGGTTAGTTCGTGTTTCAACGTTTTTTTGTTCTCACTCTAGGTCTTATTCTTTTGACAAGCGAGCTATGGGCTGGGGTTATTCGCGTCATTGACGTTGAAGGGAATAAACGTGTGGAAACTCCTACAATTATGACCTACATTGACCTTAAAGTTGGGGACAATATTACGGAAAGCAAAATTGAAGAAATCCTTAAAAATCTTTTTGCCACAGGGTTATTTGCTGACGTTGTGATTGAAGAGCATGGAGATCGTCTTCTTATTAAAGTTGTTGAAAATAAAATTATTAACCGCATTGCATTTGAAGGAAATGATCGCTTAAAAGATGATATCCTCAACGCTGAAATTGGTCTTCGCCCTCGGGAAGTTTACACACCCGCTAAGGTGCAGCAAGCGGCCCAAAAAATTCGTGACATGTACCGCTTAAGCGGCCGTTATGGCGCCAAGGTTGTACCGACCATCGTTGAGCGTGAACAAAGTCGCGTGGACCTTATTTTTGAAATTACGGAAGGAAGCCCCACGCGCATTAATAAAATTATCTTTGTGGGCAATGATCATTTCAGTACGTCTCGCTTAGAATCTCTTATTATGACGAAAGAAACGCGCTGGTATCGCTTCTTTAGCTCTGATGATACTTACGATCCAGACCGTCTTTCCTATGATAAGGAGTTGCTCCGTAAATATTATCACAGGCAAGGTTATGCGGATTTTAAGGTTGATTCCGTTGTGGCGGAGCTTGATCCTGATTCTCAAGAGTTCTACATTACCTTTACTCTTTCTGAAGGACCGAGATATCAATTTGGCGCTGTCAAAATTACTAATAATCTTCCTGCTCTAAAGATAGAAGAATTAGAGAGTTTAATTACAGTTGAATGCGGCGAGTGGTTTGACAGTAAGGAAGTGGAGCGGACAGTTGATAAATTGAATATGGCCGTTGGTGAAAAAGGCTTTGCTTTCGTTGACATTGAGCCCAAGCTTCATCGTAATCCTAAAGACTTAACTGTTGATATTAACTTTGTCATCAAAGAAGGGCGTCATGTCTACATCAATCGTATCAACATCGTCGGCAATGACCGGACCGATGATGATGTCATACGCCGCGAGATGCGACTTGCTGAAGGAGATCCTTATAACAGCGTTAAGTTAAAGAGGTCGGAGCAGCTCCTTGAAAACCTTGATTACTTTAAGAGAGTTGAAGTTAAACGTGAAGAAACAAACGTTCCCGATAAAATTGATCTGAAAGTCGAAGTAGAAGACAAACCCACTGGCTCTCTCCAGTTCTCAGCTGGTTATTCGACCACCGATGGTCCTATAGGTACCGTTACCATGAATGAACGAAATCTTATGGGCAAAGGTTATGATCTTTATGGAAGCGCCATGGTATCAAAAAGGGCCACTGATTTTCGCCTTGGATTGCAAAACCCTTATTTCTTGGGCAGGCCTTTGCTTGGAGGCATCGATGTTTTCCACTCGTCCCGTAAATACAATACGAAATCCCAAAATCAGACAGGTTATCAACAGATTAGAACCGGAAGCTCGCTAACATTAGGCTATGATCTTTATGAATATTTAGGCCAATCGTGGAGTTATACCATTCGGCGCGATCTTATCGATGATATCAGTCCCCGTTCTTCTCCCTACTTGAAAGCTCAACGCGGAACTTGGATTGTCTCAGAAGCAGGTCATGCTCTTTTCTTCGATAAAAGAAATAGTAGCATTGAGCCAACAGAAGGTTATTATGCAAGTTTTGCAGATGATCTTGCCGGTCTTGGGGGAGATGTTCGTTATTTTAAAAATGCTTTTCGCGCGGGAACTTATGTTCCTATAGATGATGATCACAAATGGGTTGTTGCCATTAAAGGCTCTGCAGGAGCTATGTCTGGTCTTGGAAAAGTGACCCGTGTTGCTGATCGTTATGAGTTAGGAGGCGATAGTTTCCGCGGTTTTGCGGATTCTGGTATCGGTCCACGAGATAGCGTAACAAGAGACGCTTTAGGAGGTCTTTTCTACTATAAAGGCACTGTTGAGCTTGCAGTTCCCTTAGGCTTGCCGCCCGAATTAGGAATTCGTGGCAGCATGTTCACTGATGTAGGAAGCGTTTGGCATAGTGGAAACACGGTTGTCCCTCCAAATTATATTCTTAGTAATGGTCAAAAATTTCGCGCCAGTGCTGGTGTAGGGATCACGTGGCGTTCTCCCTTCGGTCCTATTGGTGTGAGCCTTGCTCAACCCTTTCAACGTGTAAAAGGGGTTGACCGAACTGAGCAATTTAGAGTTAACTTTGGAACATCATTTTAAAGGAGAAAAGAAAAATGAAAAAAACATTATTAACTAGCCTATTTATATCTGCTGCTGTCCTTTCCTCAGCACATGCGGATTCCTTGCCTGCACCTGTCATTGGTATCGTGGAACAAGCTACTCTTGACAAGTCCGCTGCGTTCCAAGATATCATTAAACAAGTTGATCAAAAGCGCACTGAAGTTCAAAAAGAAATGGCAGCTTATGAAAATGAATTAAAGGATAAGGACAAGGAACTAGCAGAAAATCCAAAGAAGCTTTCTGAAAAAGACCTTGCCGCCCAACGCCAAGTTTTTGAAAAACGTGTTCAAGAAGTTCAAGAGAAACTTGAAATCAGAAGAGCCCAAATGGAATTGGGCGTTGAAGAAGCCAAAAAGACGGTTTACCAAGCTTTCTTAAAGGCCGCTGAAGACGTTATGAAAGAGGTAGGCGCTAACGTTATGATTTACAAGGAAACCGTTATCACAGCCAACAGTGGTTTTGATTTAACGCCCAAGGTTCTTGATAAATTGAATAAAGACCTTCCAAATGTAAAAGTTTCCTTTAAGTCAGAAGCTGATGTGAAGAAGCAACTTACACAACAATTGCCTCAAGCTCAAAAATAAGATTACTTAAAAGATCCTGAATCCCTCTTGCGCAGCAAGAGGGATTCAGGGTAGCTCGTTGTTTTTATTAGAAGCATTATTACTAGTACTTTTCTGAACAACTGCCTATATCTGCTGGTGGGTAAGACATAAAACAACCTTCCGTTTGTTCACAAGTCATATCATCTAAACCATAACAATGGGTGCCTCCTGCACATGATGGGCCGTAGGAGAACCACTGACAGTTAGAGTTACTTTCACACTCGTGTTGCGTATTTAAAAGATGACACCCTGCTGCGGTAGCGGCCGTGTTAGGAGAGAAAATTCCGAAGAATCCTACCATTGCGATTCCCATGAAGATTTTAGAGAGAGATCCTGTTTTGTGGGGAAGAGATTTTTGTTGCATGTTAATTTTCCTTTTTGTTGTTGGATAACAACAAACAATACATAAAAATGATTAATTTTTTATTAAAAAACCCACATTATCTAAGGTAGCACATCTCTTCTTATTTTTTAGCGATTTTAAGAACGGCTTTACATACCATATTTCTTCCTTAACCAAACAGGTCACTAGAATATGTGGAGTATCCACGGGCAAGAATTAGGGGAGGTGAAGGATCGTCCTTTAGAGATTTGCGGCCCCCATCCCTTTAAAAATCGTTCTAAGTGAATTTAAGGGAGGGAGCCGCATCAATGGAGTGAGACCTTATTTAGACTGACACGTACCAGTGTCGCCGCCTGGCGGTTCGGTCATATGGCACCCTGGCGTTTGACGACACGTCGTTTCATCCAAACCAAAACAGTGCTGTGAGCCAACACAATATGGGACATCGAGGACCCAGTGACAGGCAGAATCGCTTTCACACTCGTGTTGAGTATGTAAAAGATAACACTCTGCCGCGCTTGCGGCTGTGTTAGGAGAGAAAATTCCGAAGAATCCTACCATTGCGGTTCCCATGAGGATCTTAGAGAGAGATCCTGTTTTGTGGGGAAGAGATTTTTGTTGCATGTTAATTTTCCTTTTTGTTGTTTGATAACAACAGAAAATACATAAAAATAGTTAATTTTTTATTAAAAAAACGTCAGTTTAAGATATACTCATTTGATATAAAGATAGCTTATAGTGGCTTCTCTCCGGTATTATCCGTAGAGGGGGGCGCACCCAAAACTTGAAAGGCGAAGAGTATTAAGCGCTTTTTCTAACCAAAGGCTTATACTTCAATCGATGGGGCTGATCCGCATCTATGCCACAGCGCCGCTTGTGGTCTTCCTCATAGGCTTGATAGTTTCCTTCAAACCACTCCACGTGACTGTCGCCCTCAAAGGCCAGGATATGAGTCGCGATCCGGTCTAAAAACCAGCGATCGTGGCTGATGACGACGGCACAACCGGCGTACTCGAGAAGAGCTTCCTCGAGAGCACGTAAGGTATCAATATCCAAATCGTTGGTGGGCTCGTCGAGGAGGAGAACATTCACACCCGATTTCAACATTTTGGCCAAATGGACACGATTACGCTCTCCACCGGAAAGTTGGCCCACTTTTTTCTGCTGGTCAGCTCCTTTGAAATTAAAGCTGGCGCAATAGGCTCTACTTTGCATTTTACGTTTGCCGAGCTCAATCTCTTCATTCCCTTCCGAAATTTCTTCCCAAACAGTTTTATTGGAAGCCAGTGTATCTCGGGATTGATCCACATAACCAAGGACAACTGACTCACCCACGCGGAAAGTTCCTTCATCAGGGTTTTCCTGTCCTGTAATGAGTTTAAAGAGGGTGGTTTTACCAGCACCATTAGGACCAATAACGCCGACGATACCTCCAGGAGGGAGCTTAAAGTTCAACTTTTCGATGAGAAGGCGATCCCCAAATCCTTTGGAGAGTTCTTGCGATTCAATAACCGTTGCGCCCAGGCGGGGGCCCGCAGGAATAATAATTTGGGCAATCTCTTGAGACTTGCGGGCATCTTGAGCAAGCAATTCCTCATAGGATTGGATGCGGGCCTTGCTTTTGGCTTGGCGAGCTTTAGGAGACTGGCGAATCCATTCCAGCTCCCGTGCAAGTGTTTTCTGCCGCGCACCCTCTTGCTTGCCTTCTTGTTCAAGGCGCTTTTGCTTTTGCTCCAGCCATGCAGAATAGTTTCCTTCAAAAGGAATCCCTTGACCGCGATCAAGCTCCAAGATCCATTTCACAACGTTATCGAGGAAGTAGCGATCGTGGGTGACAAGAATGACGGTGCCTTTATACTCTTGTAAATGGCGTTCAAGCCAAGCCACCGATTCCGCATCCAAGTGGTTTGTCGGCTCGTCCAAAAGGAGGATGTCTGGTTGTTGTAAAAGGAGCTTGCAGAGGGCGATACGGCGTTTTTCACCACCAGACAGATTTTTAACCTCTGCATCACCCGGTGGGCAACGGAGAGCATCCATGGCAATCTCAACCTTACGGCCAATATCCCAGCCTTGAACTGCTTCAATTTTATCTTGCAGTTCGGCTTGCTCAGCCAGAAGGGCGGTCATCTCATCGTCTTCCATGGGTTCAGCAAAGCGAGCACTGATGGCCTCAAATTTATCGAGAAGCGCCTTTGTTTCTGAAAGAGCTTCCATCACATTTTCTTCAACAGTTAAGTTAGGATTGAGCTCCGGCTCTTGCGGAAGGTAACCCACGGTTGTACCGTCTGCCGCCCAGGCTTCTCCATTAAATTCCTTATCCATGCCAGCCATGATCTTCATCAAAGTGGATTTTCCGGAGCCATTCACACCGATAATGCCAATTTTAGCGCCGGGGTAGAAAGATAGCCAAATATCCTTAAAGACTTCTCGTGAGCCCGGATAAACCTTTGTCAGGCCCTTCATAACGTAGATATATTGTTGAGATGCCATAACGAATTAACTCCTCTAAAGATATATTCGCAAAATTAGCGAATGGTGGGCCCGGCAGGATTCGAACCTGCGACAACTCCGTTATGAGCGGAGGGTTCTGACCACTGAACTACAGGCCCAAGAATATGATTAAAATACCCTAATTTCAAAGCGGGTCAATGAGAAAATGAGACAAGTTGTTTCTAACCGCTAATGACCGGAGGCTTCCGCCCTCGAATTTGTTCTTTCCGCTTTTTTAAATTCTCCCGCAAAGCTTCCGCAAGGCGCCTTTCTCGCGCCTCAACTAACTTCTTTCTTTCAAGGATCGATGGGTGAGGGGGCTTCTTTGGAGGAGGAGATGTTGTCATAGAAGGTATCCTAAACATTTTCTAAAAGCCGCGTCAAATTTTTTTTCAAACCTTTATCTCAGCTCTTGATTGCAGAGCGACAGTGTGGCATCTTGCGCAAGTCTTGCCGTCGTAGCTCAGTGGTAGAGCACACCCTTGGTAAGGGTGAGGTCGAGAGTCCGATTCTCTCCGACGGCACCACTCATCATGGCGAACGCACCCTCCTGCAAACCTCCTCCTTTAGGGCTATGAGCAAGGAAACACCTTATTTCGTCTCTTAAGCGTTAAGACTTTGCCGTCTTATCTAACTAAGTTTTCTCTCCCATTAACCATATTTTAATAAAGATTATGGAGACTGGCAATCAGGAATGGATCGAAGAGACATTTCGAAAAAGACATAACAAACAGCAAAGAGGATTACACTGATGGATAAAAAATTTCTCCAAATCTTAACACTCGCCACACTCACCATGACATTAACGGGCGGTGGTGTTAGCAGCCGCCCCCCCACGCATGACGAATGCCTTCAACAATGCAAGGAAGAAACTTTATCGTGCTACGGTGCACTACCAAAAGATGAGCAAATCCCCGGAGAGGGAGAGTCTCCTTCTGCCGCTTATATGGCCTGCTATCAACAAGGGCAGAGATGCGATAATTCGTGTCCAAAATAAGTCACAACTCCAAACTCTGGGCTGCGGCCACGCGCCAAAATTCCTGGTGTGTGGCCGCAATCAGCTGATGTAGCGCCGGCCTCCCGAAATCAGAGAAATGCCTCTCCCCTTCGACCCTCAGCGGAACGATACACTTAAATGTTTTGAGGGGCCTCATCTGAACAAGGGGTTAAATTCCATAAAGGCTACGTATCTACCAATAGGAATTTAGGTTTCTGGTCTGATCTTTTGAATTTCTTCCGGCGGAAAATGCCGATAGAAAGTAGTTCTTCCGATACTGAGTGATTTGATATTATCAGAAATAATCGGATAATTTTTCTGTATCTCTAATCAAATAAACACTTCCAAGCGCGTTCGGCATGAGTATCCATGATTCCTTAATATTCTATTAATTACTAGATAATTTTTTGAGATTTCCTTAGTTGTGCCCAGTATATGGTAAGACGACACCATTTTATGTTTGACATTGGCTCAAATGTTACCGTAAAAAAGGTAAATTCTAATATGGTGTTGAATGCATGACCAATGATCTTATCAACAAAGATCTAGCTCCCATTGAGGGCTCTCAAAAAAATTGGACCAGCTTTAATTTTTTCACCTTATGGATTGGTCTTTCCGTTCAAATTCCCACCTATATGATGGCCTCTTCCTTAATTGAAGGTGGTATGAGTTGGTTTCAGGCATTGACAACTATCTTTTTAGGAAACCTGATTGTCCTTATCCCTATGATTCTGAATGGCCATGTGGGCGTGAAATACGGCATTCCGTTTCCTGTTTTCGCTCGCGCTAGCTTTGGCATTTTGGGGTCGAATATTCCCGCCCTCCTAAGAGCTTTTGTAGCCTGCGGCTGGTTTGGCATCCAAACCTGGATCGGCGGCACGGCCGTTTACACTCTGGTGCTCTTGTTCTGGCCTCATGCAGCCTATATCCCCGGAGAAATTCTGGGCGTTGGATTTATGCCGTTTGTCTGCTTTATGATCTTTTGGTTGATGAATATTTTCTTTGTGTGGAAGGGGCTCAATTCCATCAAATGGCTTGAAACCTTGTGCGCGCCCTTCCTGATTTTAGGAGGCATTGCGCTTCTCTATTGGGCCTATCAAAATGCAGAAGGCTTACATAAGGTTTTTCAAACCGCCTCCAAATTTAAAAGCAACGCTGAATTTTATCCTTATTTCTTTGCCGCTCTTACGGGAATCATTGGCTTTTGGGCCACATTAAGTCTTAACATCCCTGACTTTACTCGCTACGCCAAGGATCAAAAGGCGCAAATTTATGGTCAAGCCTTGGGACTTCCCACCACCATGACTTTCTTTGCCTTTATTGGCGTTGTGGTGACCAGTGCTACCCTTGCTATTTATGGGGAGGCCATTTGGGATCCCATCGTCCTGATCCAAAAGTTTGACAATCCCGTGATTGTTGTGTTGTCCGTGATTACCATTGTACTAGCCACTCTCACCACTAACGTGGCAGCCAATGTTGTCAGCCCAGCCAATGATTTTTCAAACCTCGCACCGAGGCATATCAGCTTTAAAACCGGCGGCTTGCTTACCGGAATCTTGGGCATTCTCATGATGCCCTGGAAGCTATTAGCCGATCCAACGGGCTACATTTTTACATGGTTGATTGGTTACTCAGCCCTCCTTGGCCCCATTGCAGGCATCATCCTGATGGATTACTACGTCATCCGCCGCACGAATTTGAACCTTAAGGATCTCTATAAGAGGGAGGGGGCCTATACCTATTGGTGCGGCTATAACCTCAAAGCCATAACTGCTCTTGTTTTGGGGGTCCTTCCGAACATCCCTGGTTTCTTGGTTCAGATAAAGGTCTTGCCTGTGGATTCTGTCTTTGAGTTCCTCGTACCCCTCTACCACTACGCGTGGTTTATTGGCCTTTTTATCTCGGCCATCACCTATGGATTGATAATGAGCTCTGAGAAAGAAGTCCTCATCGAGAACCCCGCCTTTGCGTGAGGGATCCCTTACCTCCAAAGCGTAATGTAACTACCTTTCGATAGGATGGCCTTTTTTCTCCCACTCATCAAAGCCGCCAACCATTTCTTTAACGGGGTAGCCA
>JAKFXB010000028.1 GCA_021731585.1 Alphaproteobacteria bacterium | reverse complement strand
TAGAACAAAGGATATAACTTATGCTAGCCCATGAAAAGCCAATACCTGATCCCATGAAAAAAGTTTCTATCGTCTCTCGTGAAGATATCCCCGTGCATTTGATAGAGAGGAATGGCAAATTGGACGATTCAGGTGAATTACGAATTTTTCATTCGAATGCAATACTCCAAAATACCCTTCAGCCATCATCAGAGTTTTCACTGGCTTGGGCAGGCTTGAAGGCAGGAGAAATAATTCCGGCACATACTCATGACACTTTAACTATTTTAATCGTTTATCAAGGTTCTGGGCGCTTGCTTCTGGAAGATAAGCGAGAGTTTTCTGCAGGAGATTGTATTGTCATTCCACCCTATTGTGAATCAGGGTTTATAGGGGGAACACCTGGCGGATTTCATGCAATTTCTATCGAGGTAGGAAAAGATAAAAAATAACCGAGGGACGCTAAATGCAATCTCAAAATTTACGAATTGATCAAATTAGCGATATAGAAGAAATTGAAAAAATACCATTAGAGGCTCGTCTCGGAGAGCAAACGACTTACGATATTATTGAATCCGCAGCAAAGAAGTGGCCTGATAGAAACGCCCTTACCTTTCTGCCCTTTTGTGCACCTTTGGATGCACCAACAACCTTCACTTACCAACAGTTCTTTGATCTGGTAAAACAGACGGTAAATCTTCTCGTTGCCTTTGGGGTTAAATCAGGCGATGTCGTTTCATATATGCTACCAAACATTCCCGAAAATTATTTTTTATTCTTTTCTGCACAAATCCTTGGAATTGCAAATCCTATTAGTTTTAGATTGCCTTCAGAGCAAATTGCAGAACTCTTACGAACAGCAGGAAGTGAAATTTTAATTACAACCGACTTTAAAACAAACCCTGAAGTAGGAGAAAACATTATAATCATACGCAATCTTTATCCAGGGCTAAAAAAAATTATCGTGTTGGGAGATGAGACCGATCCTGAAAAGGATACTTATAACTTTTATAAAGCAGTATCAGCTCAACCTTCTTCCCTCACATTTCAACAGAAAAAAATTAATTCTAAGGCGATTTCTTCCTATTTTCATACAAGCGGTACAATGGGACCTCCTAAGCTTGTACAGCATACTCAGGAGGGGATGGTATACGTAGCGTGGGCTGCGGGCATGTTTGCAAAATATGCAAGGACAAATTCTGTTCTTTTATCTGGGCTTCCCATGTTTCATGTTGGTGCGCCAATAGTTGAAGCGCTTTCTGCCTTTTTTTATGGTGCCTCCGTAATTGTAATGAGTCCTTTAGGGTGGTCTGACCCTTTAATCATTCCTCATTTTTGGAAAATTGTCGAAAAATATCAAGGAACTTCAATGATAGCAGTTCCACCTATTTACAAAACATTACTAAAAATTCCACTCAATGGCGCAGATGTCAGCAGTTTATATTCAGCTATTTCGGGTAATGTGGCTATCAGCAAAAAAGATTTCAACCAATTTAAAGCCATCACGAATGTATGCATCGCAACTTTATGGGGTCAGACTGAAGTCATAGTGGGGTGTTTTAATTTTTCTTCCCTCCCAGAAAGTAAAAATTTCGGATCCGCGGGCATTCGCTTTCCTTATGAACAAGTAAAGATTGTAAAATTAGATAAAAACGGAAACATTTTACGGGATTGCTTACCTATGGAAGCGGGTCTTTTATGCATAAAAGGTCCAAATGTCACTGGCTATCAATCACCAAAGTTAAACGAAACGGCTTTTTTTCCATCCGGTTGGTTTAATACTGGGGATTGGGCGTATCAAAATGAGGAAGGTTATGTCTGGATATTGGGACGTCAGTCTGATTTTATTCCTTATAAAGAAAAATATATATCTTTGTTAGAAATTGAAACAATATTGCACCAACATCCTAAAATAAAAACAGCAGCAGCCATTAGCATGTTAGATATGGGCTTAGATGCAATCCTTCGTATTTATGTGATGTTACATGAGGACGTTCCCATGATGGTTGAAGAAGTGAACCGTTACATCAATAATTTGCTTAGAGAAAAATATGGGGCCATTCATATTGACATCAAGTTTTGTAGTCAATTGCCTGTAAATGGAATGGGTAAAGTTCTTAAATACGTATTAAAAGAAGAGCTTTTTAAACAAAAAAATAACGCCCTCTAAGATTGTTTTCCCTGAAAAGCTTTGACCAAAGCTGACAGGTTAAACTCCATCATCTTGAGATAGGTATCTGCCTCTGTGCCAGGCTCGGAAAGAGCATCAGAGTAAAGCACGCCAGCAATGGTAGATCCTGTTTCCTTTGAAATTTGCTCAAGCAAACGGACATTAGAAATATTCTCCGCAAACATGACATGAATCTTCTCTTTTTTGATCCGCTCAATAAGCTTGGCAACAGCCATTGCAGAGGGTTCTGCATCCGTACTAATCCCCAAGGGGGCAAAGAAAGTAATGTCAAATTCTCCTCCCAAGTAGTCGAAAGCATTATGATTAGAAATCACTTTTCGATTTTCCACAGGAATGGGCTCAAGTTCATGCCGCGTCTTTTCTTCCAATGTCTTTAGCTGCTTTTTATAAGCCTCTCCGCGAGCTTTAAAATATTTTGCTTCTTCTGGTAACAAGGTGGAAAGCCCCTCAACAATGTTATCCACGTAAATCTGGGCATTCTCAAGACTATGCCAGGCATGAGGGTCAGGGAAACGGCGTTTTCCATGAAGAATGGGCCGAACGCCTTTGGAGGCCACCACAACTTGTCCATAAAAACCTGATGCCTTAATAAGGCGCTCAAGCCACCCTTCAAATCCTAATCCATTTTTGATCACCAGCTTTGCATGGGTCAGGTCTTTTGCATTTTCAGGACGGGGTTCAAACACGTGAGTATCTTGATTAGGACCCACTAAACTTTTAAGCTCAATCTTATCTCCCCCAATTTCATGGACCATATCTTGAAGAATGCTAAAAGTTGTCACCACAAGGGGTTTAGCCGTACAGGCGGCTGAGAAAAAGAAAAATGAGAGGAAAAGAAAAAACCGCATCAGTCACGTCCTTGCTGTCGTTTAAGTGCCCCAAAGGGAGCTATAAGAAGAGATACACCATAAATCAGGCCTGCCATCAAAATAATTGACGGTCCTGACGGCCATTCTAAATGATAGGAAAGCAATAATCCAAAATAGCCGGAGAGAACAGCAAAAAAACTAGAAAATAAGAAAAGTGACCACACATGGCGAGCCCAAAGGCGAGAGGATACGGCGGGTAGCATCATCATACCCAAAGCCATTAATGTACCTAAAGCTTGAAAGGCAGCCACAAGATTTAAGGCAACCAACACAAGAAAAAGGAAATGATACATCCCTCCCCAGCCCCCAATGACCCGCAAAAAGCCCGGGTCAAAACATTCAATCAAAAGGGGGCGGTAAATGATGGCCAGGATACATAAGGTAAAAGTTGTAATGCCCGTCACCATAAAAAGAGACGTATTGTCAACAGCTAGAATGGTGCCAAAGAGAATATGCATCAAATCAACTTGGCTACCTTGGGTTGAGATAATAAGAACGCCAAGGGCGAGAGAAATCAAATAAAACCCCGCAAAACTGGCATCCTCATTCAAAATAGTAAAACGAGAGATCACGCCTGAAAGGGAGGCCACAATAAAACCAACGACAAAGCCACCCAGGCCCATGGCGGGTAAGGAAAGCCCTCCAATCAAAAATCCAATGGCCGCTCCTGGAAGAATGGCATGAGAGAGAGCATCTCCCATAAGGCTCATCCGTCTCAAAACCAAAAGAACCCCTACAGGACCGCATCCTAAGGCCAAAGCCATGCATGCCATCAAGGCCCGCCTTAAAAATATATAATCTGCAAAGGGGGAAATAAAAAAATCAACCATGAGGCCCCTCTCCTATCATTGCCTCCCAAGCTTGCGACGTTTCAATCATGGATTGTATATTGGCTTTTGTAAGCACTTTTTCTGTAGACCCTTTACGGTAAAACTGGCGCGCAAGAAGCAACGTATTTGGAAAGTGCTCATTTACCAAGGCCGTGTCGTGTAAAACCGCAATAACAAGCCGCTTTTCCTGCACCCAAACATGCACTAATTTCATTAAATCAGCAATTGTCCGGGTATCCACGCCTGTAAAAGGCTCATCTAAAAAGATTACAGGCGCATCTTGTAAAATAAGACGCGCAAATAAGACACGTTGAAACTGGCCGCCTGAAAGGGCTTGAAGAGGCGTTTTAGCAAAGGAAGCAAGCCCCACCTGCTCAAGGGCTGCCTGCATTTTGCCTCGCTGTTCTTTGGTGTATCTCCTGAAAATCCCCACCTCACGAAAAAGGCCCATGGCAATGGTGTCCCCAACGGTCAGAGGAAAACGTCTATCAAGTTGATTTTGCTGGGCTAAATAGGCCACATCACAAGGACAAAAGTTCCGGAAGATGACTTTTCCAGTTGTGGGTTGTTGTAAGCCCAAAAGAGCTCTTAACAAAGTACTTTTTCCTCCGCCATTGGGGCCCACAATGGCCCAAAGAGAGGGAATATCAAAATGACACGTCAGGCCCGAAATAACTGTATTCTGAGGATAAGTTACCGTTAGATTCTTGATCTCAATCCCGGGAGGATCTCCTACTTCACAATGAACAACCTTATGTTTTTTCTGAAAGATATTCCAAAAAGAAGACGAGGCATGCTCCATAGGTTAAAATGCCCAGTAAACGCCTGCCCACAAGGCAGCTAAAAGGACACTCATCGCCAAGAGCCGAAAAAAAGCTCCTTGTAATATTGGATTCTCATAATTTCTCATTTAACACACCGTACTCTCAGTTAAGAATTATTCTTAAAAAGTGAACTCATGAATGGTGCCTTAAAAATAAGAAAAGTCAATAAAAATATGAAGATTTATGAACGTAAAATATATGATTTTTATACAAAAAGGGATTTTTTTCTTGTAAATTCACGACTATTAAGTTAACGCTAATTACGACAATTATTGGATTTAAATTCTTTTGATAAGTGTATATGGTGAAACTTTATTCATCTTTTCAATATTTTTCTTCAGAGATTAAATACTACTTAACTTTTTAGAGGAAGGTTTTTATGCTTATAAGTTTTAAAAAACTTAAATTTACACTTTTTTATCTTCTTGTACTGGTAACTTTTTTATCAATTCCTCTCTCAGCGATGAACGATATGGAAGATAGAGAACCTGTTACGCGTGTTCTCTTTAGATCATTAACAAAAGCAAGTATTGGAGCAGGGTTAATTTTTTCAGGACAACAATTAATGGAAGAATACAATGCTAGTTCTTCTAACAAAAGTTCAGATGAATACTATAACAATGGACTTCTATTGGCAGAACAGGGAAGTACTATGTTTGGCCTTCAACTTATTGCTTCAGCGTGTTATGATCTTGGTTTTTGCGCCTACATGAGGTGGAAATTCCCTTCCACAAGTATGCCGATAGACAATCAGACTAAAAGAGGAAAAAAAGCTAGAAGTAAACAACAAATTCAAGTACTTGAAAAACAAGATCCTCAAAAAGAAATCTCTCGTTTCCTTAATTACCTTACTAATGGACTCGATGTTGCATCTGCTGTTTTGTGGATTCCACAAACTGTCTATATGATGCAAACACATCATCCAATAGGATTATATACATTTTATCCTGAATTTTATTCGGGTTTCAAATTGGATCCCCGTATTAATGTTTTGACTACAAGTGCAAGCTTTGTAAACTTTTTACTATCTGCGCGAGATTTAATCAGTCAACTAAAAGGAAACACGCCTTCCCCGAGCTCACCTTTTCGAAGTTTTCTTAAAGCATGTTCTACGACAACGAGTGCTAAATTTTTTGAAGAAAAAATGAGACAAAAACTATTGATAGCAGTGCGTCAGGGAGATTTTTCTCAAATAAGCGATGATAATGTACCACTAACGATTCTTAAGTATCTCTATTATCTACGTATAGGAGACAGTATTAAAAATTTCTATAATGGCTGTCGAATAGTTTATAATGAAAAGAAACACTGGTTGGGTCTTGTAGATGAGTTGGCTGCTCCACCCGGAGTTGATGCAAGTTTAAAATCTCCTAAACCTAAGAAAAGATTTTCTCAGCCCCCCTCTCTTCCTTTAAGCTCTTCCTCTAAGTCAGACGAATTTGAGGTTCCCCCTTTAGCAGAAAACTCACCCTCTTCATCAAGCGCCTCAGCAGCTAGCACCACTGTCCTTAGTACTCCCAAACCTAAAGTAAAAACTCGCGGAGTACCAAACCCACCTACATCAGAAACATTTCAGAGCATTGAATCACACTCGAGAGCTAGCACTTCATCTGCAAATGATAGTCAGAGAAAGAGTTTCTTATCAAGCATTCAAGAAATACGTTTAAGGAATTCCGCTAAGAAAAAAGAAATTAAAAATATGTATGAAAAGGCCGCAAGATTTAAATACGGAAGCATTGAACGAAATGGAAACAAGGTTACAATTGAGTGGAAAAGAGAAGGAAGAGATCGTTCGGTAACGTTTGAATTAAGCCATAAACAAAGGAATGAAAAGAGTTCAGTTCTTAAGGGACATAAATTAAAAATGGCATTGGATGCTTTAGAACAAATATATCTTGACGGATGGGATAAAGAAAATATTCTTGCTCACTTAGATGGACGATTTAAGCTCTATAATCTACCCTATCAGTTTTTAAGAGTTCTTTGGACCGATCAAGGTGAAGATTAGAAAACGTTGGCGACTCAAATTCCGAAATAGAAAATAAATTACTTAAATATATCAATGAAAGTTGCTTCGGTAAAAAAACTCTAACTTATACATGCTCTCAGTTGATGAAGATATAGTTGCTAACTTTAAACGGATCCTTATTTTAGCTGGCCTCTTTATTTTCACGCTTAATGCAAGGATTTACATGATGATACCAAAAACGAAGGCTGCCTCAATTAAAAAAACTCTAACTTATCTCGTTGTTTTTGTTGGAGTTTTAAATGTTTTAAATTTTGTATACGCGATGGGGGCTATCTTTGAGTACCACGATGTCTATAGAGCCCTTGAAGAGATAAAAGATTTAGAAAATAGGAACCTTCTTCAAAATCCTCCTGAATCCATTTCAAAAGACACAAAAGAGATTATGCAATACTTTCAAAACTTAGGAAAGCCTGTGAATTCAATAACAGTGGAAGAGTATATGCATTCAGCAGATGAGACTCAGCTTGCTGCAATCTATCGAATCTTTATTTTAGCTGGCCTCTTTATTTTCATGCTTATTGCAAGGATTTGCATGATTTTCCTTGCTCGATTCAAGAGCACATCTTAAATGTTCTTAGACTGAGTTTCAGGCCTATAAAAAAAACTTTCCTCTTTGCCTTCCAATTGAGTATAGTCTGATAATCAAGAATAAAATGAGGATCGTGAGAGTCAAAAAATGAGTCAAAATATTATTCCCGAATTGAAAAAGCGTATGACAACTGCCTTTGACGTCATCCATAAGGACTTTTCCGGCTTAAGAACTGGACGCGCCTCCCCCACCCTTTTAGAGTCCGTAACTGTGGACGCTTATGGAAGTCGCATGCACATCAATCAAGTGGGCAATATTAACATCCCCGAGCCTCGACTTCTCACTGTCCAAGTATGGGATGAATCTTTAGCCCCAGCTGTGGAAAAGGCTATCCGCGAAGCAGGCCTTGGACTTAATCCCTCAGCAGCGGGCGCCGTTATCCGTGTTCCCCTTCCCGAATTAAGTGAAGAGCGCCGGAAAGAATTGGTGAAGGTGGCAGGAAAATATGCAGAGCAAGGACGTATCGCCATCCGCAATATTCGGCGCGATGGGATGGATCAAATCAAAACCATGGAACGAGACAGTCATATTTCAGAAGATGATTCTCATCGCCTTTCTGATGAAATTCAAAAAGCCACAGATGAGTTTATTAAAAAAGTGGATGAGGCTCTGTCTCACAAAGAAAAAGAAATCCTTCAAGTATGAGGCCCTCTTCAATGAATGACCAACATCTCACAAAAGTTCCCCAACATGTGGCTATCATTATGGATGGCAATGGAAGGTGGGCGCGTCAGCAATCTCTTTCTCGCCTAGAAGGTCATAAAAAAGGGAGTGAAGTTGCCCGTGAAATTGTGACAGCAGCGTCACGTATTGGTATTTCCTATCTTACCCTCTATGCTTTTTCTTCTGAAAACTGGCGCCGGGATCCGAATGAAGTGACGGGACTTATGGCTCTTTTACAGCATTACCTTGAAACAGAAGCTGAAGAACTTCACAAAGAAGGCGTGCGCCTAAAAGTCATTGGAGAGAGGACCCTTCTTCCCAATACTATCCTCAACCTTATCAATCATGTTGAAGAACTCACCAAAAACAACAAAGCCCTCACCCTTCAAATGGCCATCAGCTATGGAAGCCGTGCAGAAATTATACATGCCATTCAAGAGATTGCTCAAAAAGTTCGCGATCGACGGTTGGATGCGGAAGAGATTACGGAGAAAATATTTGAACAGCACCTTTACACCACAGGTATTCCTGACCCTGACCTTATGATTCGCACCAGTGGAGAGCAACGCATTAGCAATTATCTTTTGTGGCAAATGGCTTATACAGAACTTGTTTTTGTGGACAAGTTCTGGCCTGATTTTACGCCAGAAGACTTTATGGAAGCCCTTTTAACCTATCAAAATAGAGAGAGACGTTTTGGCACGGCAGCCTAAATTTCGTAAAAATAAAAACTTCCATACCCGCCTTCTTTCTGCGGCCCTTCTCATTCCTCTCTCCCTTGGACTTATCTATATGGGCCCCCCCACAAGCTTAATCCTCGGCGGAATCGTAATCTTTTGTCTTTTTCTTGAATGGGGGCTTCTATGCCTTAAAAGCCCCCTTCCCTTTTTACAAAAACTTCTTTTTGTTATTTTGGGCACCTTTTACGTGGGCTTTTCTATCTACTGGGTTATTCCTTACCTGACCTTGAACGAAGGTTGGAAATTTATCTTCTGGCTTTTATTCCTTGTGTGGAGCACTGATAGCTTTGCCTACTTCGGAGGCCGTATGATGGGAGGTCCCAAGCTTGCCCCTTCTATCAGTCCCAACAAAACCTGGTCCGGTTTTATGGCTGGCATGGTGGGGGGAACCTTTGTGGGATATAGCGCTGGCCTGTGGCTTTTACCTGGCATTTTTTCATTGGTTGCCATCCTTGTTTTGGTACTTGTGGCCCAAGCTGGGGACCTTCTTGAATCCCAAGCCAAGCGGTGGAGCCAGGTGAAAGATTCAAGCCCTCTCATTCCTGGCCATGGCGGCTTTTTAGACCGACTAGATAGTTTTCTCGCGGTCTCCTTTGCTCTTGCCCTTTGGCAAATCCTGCACCTCTCATGAAAAAACTGACCGCTGGATGGTTAAAATTGCCCGGTCTTCAACGGCTTTTTACCCTTTTTCTCCAAGAAGGAGCAACTCTTCGCCTTGTGGGTGGGTCCGTACGGGATGGCCTCTTAGGTCTTCCGACTAATGACATTGACCTGGCCGTTGACCGCCCGCCTCAATGGGTCTTGGATATTCTGATAAAAAACCACATTAAAGCCATTCCGACCGGCTTTGATCATGGCACAATTACCGCTGTCTTAGACAAGCAGCCCTATCAAATCACCACCTTGCGCCTTGATATTAAAACCTTTGGACGCAAGGCAGAAGTTGCCTTTACGGAAGATTGGGTCCAAGACGCCCAAAGGCGCGATTTCACCATTAATGCCCTCTATGCGGATAAGGAAGGAAACCTCTTTGATCCTGTGGGGGGAATTGAGGATCTCGAGGAACACCAGGTACGGTTTATTGGAAATCCATCCCAGCGAATTAAGGAAGACTATTTACGTATTCTGCGATTCTTTCGCTTTTCGGCTCGCTTTGGGAGAGAGCCCTATAGCCCAGAGGGGCTGGAATCTTGCCGTGAATTTGCTTCCCACTTGCCCCATCTTGCCCGCGAGCGTATTACCGATGAGTTCTTACAGATCTTAGGGCTCCCTGCTCCTCTCTATGCGCTGGAGGCTATGAGAGAAACGGGCGTTCTGCCTTATATCTTTCATCCTAAAGTATGGGAGGACTTCAAAACACTTTTATCGCTGGAAGAAGCCATGGAACTGGCGCCCGATCCTCTCTTAAGACTCGCCTCCTTCCATCCTCTTTTAAGTGAGTTAAAATCCCACCTCCGCCTTTCAAAGGATCAAACCACAAAGCTTAGTTTCTTGTTAAAAGAGCATGATCCCATAACAATAGACTCATACAAGCATTTTGCCTACCTTTGGGGCAAAGAGGGCACCCTGGATGCCGCCATCTTGCAAACCACCTATCGCCTTGTCTCTGAGGAAATCTCTTTAAATGACGGGGCGACTTTCCTCAAGCATCTTCAAACCCTTTTAAATGCCTTTCCCATCCCCGTTTTTCCTCTTAAGGGGCGCGACCTCCTAGCCCTCCACATCAAACCAGGAGAGGCTCTTGGTGAACTTTTGAAGGCCGTTGAAAACTGGTGGATTTCTGAGGACTTTACTCCGGACAAAAAGGCGTGCGTTGAGCATTTGAAAAGCCTTCTTTAGGACGTGTCGACATTTATCTCTCCGTTATTAAAAAAATGTGTAAGAGAATCAAACACTTTCACCTCTCCCCTTGTGGGCTTTGTTGAATAAATGAAGTGATAGGGAGCTGGAGGGGGGGGTGGAATAGAGGTAAAATTTAGAGGGTTGTGGTTAGTGGCATGCCCGAGAGAGTCATCTTGTTAAGAACGCTACACCAAATTTGCACCTCAGCGATTTGATTTTCTAGCAGACGCGAAGTT